>JACDOI010000057.1 GCA_017656145.1 Bacillota bacterium
GGGAGGGGATGTTCACCTATACCGACTCTGGCGCGCCGTAACCGTACGGGGCCCTGGGGGGAGCCTCGCCCGGGGGGGGCCCCCCCGCGCCCGCCGGGCCGGGGGAGGTTTTCCTTTGGAGTTTTGGCTGCAGCAAACCGTTAACGCCCTGCAGCTCGGCAGCATTTACGCCCTGATCGCGCTGGGATACACGATGGTCTACGGTGTCCTGCGCCTGATCAACTTCGCGCACGGGGACATCTTCATGGCCGGCGCGTTCATCGGGCTGGCCTCGGTCCTGACGCTTAAGCTTCCGCTGGTGCCCGCGCTCTTGGTGACGATGGCCGCAACGGCCATACTGGGCGTGCTCATCGAGCGCTTGGCCTACAAGCCACTGCGCAACGCCCCCCGGGTATCGGCGGTCATCACCGCGCTCGGGATCGGCATCTTCCTTGAACATTTCGTCCTGGCGACGGTCGGCGCCGAACCCCGGGCGTTCCCGGAACTGATCGCCGCACGCCGGTTCGACTTGCCGGCGGGGCTGACGATTTCATCGGTTCAGCTGCTGATCCTGGGCGTTTCCGTGGTCCTCATGCTCGCGCTGGACTGGTTCATCCGCAACACCCTGACAGGCATGGCCATGCGGGCCATCTCCTGGGACCGATCGGTCGTGCCGCTGATGGGCATTTCTGTCGATCGCGTCATTTCGCTGACGTTCGCCATCGGCTCGGGGTTGGCCGCAGCCGGAGGCATCCTGTTCGGGCAAGCCTACCCGATCATCGACCCGTACATGGGCATTCTCGTCGGGTGGAAAGCGTTCATCGCCGCGGTCGTGGGCGGCATCGGGAACGTCCGGGGGGCGATGCTGGGAGGCTACATTCTCGGCATCACCGAGATCTACGTGGCCGCGGTGTTGCCCAGCACGTACCGGGATTTCGTCGCGTTCTCGCTGTTGTTGCTCTTGCTGGTCTTCCGGCCGACGGGAATCCTCGGCCGAATTCAGGCCCAGAAGGTCTGACGGCCGGATGCGAGGGCGGACGCGACTGCGAGAGGAGTAGCAAGAAGGTGCTCGGCGGTCCGGATTCGGGGAAAGGACGCTGGCGAGCGCCGCTATTGGCGGCGGTCGGGTTTGTGCTGGCTTGGGCCGTTCCCCGCTATCAATTGATCAGCCCGTATTATGAACTCATCCTGATGTACATCGGCATCAACATCATGCTCACCGTCAGCCTCAACCTGGTCAACGGGTACATGGGCGAATTCGCGGTGGGCCACGCCGGGTTCATGGCCGTAGGCGCCTACGTCGCCTCTGTGTTGACCGTCCGCGCGTTTTCCTGGGAGCTGGGGCCGTATCTGTTCCCGCTGGCGCTCTTGGCCGCGGGAGCCGGTGCGGGCCTTGTCGCGCTTTTGGTCGCGGTGCCATCGTTCCGCACCCGGGGAGATTACTTGGCCATCGTCACGCTGGCCCTCAACATGATCGTGAAAAGCGTCATCGAAAACATCGAAGCCGTCGGCGGCCCCCGGGGATTTTTGGGCATGAATCGCCTGACCACTTTGCCTTGGGTGTACGTCTGGGTCGTCATCACGCTGTGGACGATCCGCAACCTCGTGTACTCGATCTACGGCCGTGGCGTGCTGGCCGTCCGGGAGGACGAGGTGGCCGCCGAGCTCGTAGGCGTCAACACCCGGCACGTCAAAGTGCAAGCGTTTATCATGTCGGCGTTTTTTGCCGGTGTGGCCGGAGGTTTGTACGCGCACCTGTTGCAATTTATCCACCCCCGCAACTTCGACATCATCAAGTCCACCGAAATTCTGGTCATGGTGTACCTGGGCGGCATCGGCAGCCTGATGGGTTCGGTGCTGGGCGCGTCGATTTTCACCGTGTTGCTTGAGGCACTGCGGTTTCTCGGCGTATGGCGCATGGTGCTGGCCCCGCTCCTCCTGGTCCTGCTGATGGTCTTGCGTCCTACGGGAATTATGGGGCTTCGGGAATTCCGGGGCTTTGTGCCGGCCGACGAGCTCGCTCGCTGGCGTCGCCTGGCCCCTGCACCGGCCGGCCCGGCCAGAGGGGGTGGGAGCGGTGCTGCTGGAAATTGACGGCCTCAACCACCGGTTCGGGGGGCTGCACGCGGTTCGGGATTTCCGCCTGCGGGTCGATCGCGGGGAACTGGTTGGCATCATCGGGCCCAACGGCGCAGGAAAGACGACGGTGTTCAACCTGATCACCGGCGTGTACCGGCCGTACGCCGGCGACATCCGGCTGGAGGGCCGGTCGCTTGTGGGCTTGCCTCCCAACCAAATCGTCCGCCGGGGGGTGGCCCGCACGTTTCAAACCATCCGGCTGTTTCGCGACTTGAGCGTCCTCGACAATGTCCGCATCGCCCATTACCAGCGGGGCGGCTACAGCGTGTGGGCGTCGATCTTGCGGGCGCCCCGGGTGATGCGGCGGGAGGACGAGCTGGCCTGGCGGGCGCTTGAGATGCTTGAGGTCTTCGGCCTGGCCGGCGTGGCAGCCGAACCCGCCAAGAGCCTCCCCTACGGCGCCCAGCGGAAGCTGGAGATCGCCCGGGCGCTGGCCACCGGTCCCAAGCTGCTGCTTTTGGATGAGCCGGCTGCGGGCATGAACCCGTCGGAAGTGGAACAGCTGGCGGATCTCATCGAGGACGTGCGGCAGCGGTTCGGCGTCACCATCCTGCTCATCGAACATCAGATGAAGATGGTCATGAGCATCTGCCGGCGCCTGACGGTGCTGGACTTCGGACAGATCATCGCGGAAGGCACGCCAGAAGAGATTCGCCAAAATCCCCGGGTGCTCGAAGCGTACCTCGGCCGGGGGGTGACGATGGCGTGAGCGAACCGCTCTTGGTCCTGGACGACGTCAGCGTCTCGTACGGCCAGATCCGGGCCGTCCGCGGGCTTTCGATGACGGTTCATCCCGGGGAAATCGTCACCTTGGTCGGCGCCAACGGTGCGGGCAAGACGACGACGTTGCGGGCCGTCTCCCGGCTTGTGCCTATCGCGTCGGGGCGCATCCTCTTCCGGGGCCGGGACTTGACCCGGGTTCCGGCCCACGAGGTGGTGCGATTAGGCGTCTGCCACGTGCCTGAAGGCCGGGGCGTGTTCGCCAATTTGACGGTGCGGGAAAACCTGCTTTTGGCGACCTACAGCCGCCGGGACCGGGACCGCATCAACCAAGATCTGGACCGGGTGTTCTCGATTTTCCCGCGCCTTGCTGAGCGCCAACACCAGCCGGGAGGCACGCTGAGCGGCGGTGAACAGCAGATGCTGGCCGTCGGCCGGGCCATCATGACCGGCGGCGAGCTGATGCTTCTCGACGAGCCGTCCATGGGTCTAGCGCCCATTCTGGTGGAGGAGATCTTCCGGATACTGACCGAGATCAACCGCCAGGGCACGACCTTGCTCTTGGTCGAGCAAAACGCCCGCATGGCGTTGCAGATCGCACACCGGGCGTACGTATTGGAAGCCGGCGAGGTCGCGGTGAGCGGACCGGCGGAGGATCTATTGGACCACCCGCGGGTACGGGAGGCGTATCTGGGCGGGTAACCGGGCTGGCCTAGCGGTGAACGCCAGCCAGGTACCCGACGATCCGGTGATTGATCCGCTCCTCGTCCATGCCGGGGAAAAGCTTGGCCTCGACCACCATGTCGTAGATGCGCTCCATCGGCTCCCGCCGGTCCTCGGCCCGCTTTGCTTTATCCTGCAACTCGTTCCACGTCCTAAGGACATACGCCCGTCCGTCGGGAATGTCTTTGTCCTTCAAGAGCCCATCGATGGCGGCGGCATCTTGAAAAAACCCGTCGCCGAACCGCTCCCTGGCCCTCCCGGACAAGAGCGCGATCTCCGCCTCGTACATCGGCCGCTGCTTGTTCTTGTCCTTGCCGATCCACGGCGTCTCCAAAATGATGGGCTTGTCCTGGGACACCTGGTGGTGGACGATCCGGTTGATGGCCTCAAAGCCGATGTGGCCGGCTCCCACGGGTGCGTGCCGATCCTTGCGGGCGCCCCGGGGATGCTTGCTGTCGTTGATGTGCAGGACGGCCAGCCGGTCAAGGCCGATGATGCGGTCGAACCGCTCCATGACGCCGTCGAAGTCGTTGATGAGGTCGTAGCCGGCGTCATGGGCGTGGCACGTATCGAAGCACACCCGCAGCCGGTCGTTGTGGGCCGACTTGTCGATGATGCGGGCGAGCTCCTCGAAGGTGCGGCCGATTTCGGTGCCCTTGCCGGCCATGGTCTCAAGGGCGATGAGGACGTCGCCGTCTTGCGACAGCACCTCGTTGAGTCCTTCCACGATTCGGTCAATGCCGTAGGCCAAGTCCTTGTCGGTATACGCTCCCGGGTGGACGACGATGTGTCGGACGCCCATGTAGGCCGTGCGCTCGATCTCGGCCTGCAAAAACTCCACCGCCAGCCGGAAAGTGTCCCGCTTGGGCGAAGCCAGGTTGATGATGTACGGGGCGTGCACGACGATCTCCTCGATGCCGTGCTCCCGCATGAGGGCGAGGCCCTCGGGCACGTACTGCTCCTCCATGGGCTTGCGGCGGGTGTTTTGCGGAGCGCCGGTGTAAACCATAAACGAGGTGGCCCCGTAGCTGATGGCTTCCCGGGCCGCGTTGAGCAAGCCGGTATTGGAAAACGAGACGTGGGATCCGATCTTCAAAGGCGCTGCACTCCTTCTCGGGTACTGCCGGCCGTGCCGGCGGCGGCGACGGTGCCGGTGTCACCACCGCTGCCCGCGCCGCGGGCATTGCCGGCGCTTTAGCCATGCCCCGGGGCGCGGCTACGAATATGTTCGCCGGCGGGGATCGGTTTCGCCTCCCGCAACAGGTGAAGGTGGTGTAGGCTGTCACATCGAATTTTAAAAGGATATGCCTGGTCAAGCCAGGGCGGCGACCGGCTCCCGATTACGATTCGGTTTCTTGCCGAAAGGAGACAAAGCCGTGGCCTGGATCGCGCTGGTCATCGCCGGGTTGCTGGAGGTAGCCTGGGCCACATCGATAAAGCTGTCCGACGGGTTCACATCGCGCTGATCCTGGCCGGCATCGCCGGCTTGCGGCTTACATCGGCGGAATGATGCGGCCCGCGTCCCTTTCCCGCGAACTTATGGTCGAGGAGTGCTGCGCATGACTTGGGAGTTTGTGTCGCCGGCCTCAGTCCGGGCGGCGGTGGACCAGCTGGTGCTGTTTCGCGGCGTCGTCGCGAATCCGGCAGGGCAGGCGTTTGTGCGGCTCATGGAAGCTCTCGCCCAAAACCGCCCGGAGCCGCGGGCGGTTTGGGAAGCGTACGGGGAGCTGTTTCGCCTGCTTGCGGCCGAAGTCGAGCTCGGCGATGAAACGCCCGCCGGCGACCCGTGGCTGAATTTCGTGCTTGATCGGATCCTCGACGATGACAATCCGTTCAGCCGCAAGGCCGCGGCGGCGGACCTTGCGGAAATGGGTCCGTCCTTGCGGGCCCAGGCCGGCGAGGACTTGCGGCGGCTGCAAGCGTTGACCCGCTGGGACGGACCCGCCGTCCGGCGAGTGGTGGCCGCGGCGACCGGCGCGGAGCCTGTCGGATGGGACGATCTGCGGCCCCTCGGAACAGCTGGCCGGGAAGACCCGCTCACGGCCGCCCGGAGTGCGTTCAAACGCCGGCTCGTCGCCGCCCGGGATTGGGCCGAGGCCATACCCGATCTGGCCCTCCATTACCGGACACACGGAACCGGCGCCTTCGGCCGTTACCGGGCTTTCCGGTGGGATTCTTCGGGCATCGTTCCGGTTCGCCATCCCGATCCCGTCCGCTTGGCGGATCTGCCCGGCTACGAACGCCAGCACAAACTGCTGCTCGACAACACCGCGCGCTTTGTCCGGGGCTTGCCCGCCCACAACGCCCTGCTGTTTGGCCCGGCGGGCACCGGCAAATCGTCGGCGGTCAAAGCGGTGGCCCACGAGCTGGCCGGTCAAGGGTTACGGCTGGTGGAGATCGATCGGAACGCTCTGGACCAGTTGCCGGTCGCCGTCCAGGCCTTGGCGGAGCGGAACAACCGGTTTCTCGTGTTCATCGATGACTTGTCGTTCGAGGAGCACGAAACCGGGTACAAATCCCTCAAGGCGTGCCTGGAAGGGTCCGCCGCGGCCCGCCCGGCCAACGTGCTCGTCTACGCCACATCCAACCGCCGCCACCTGGTAAGGCAGCGGGTCAGCGAGCGGCCCGGCGCGGACTCCGATGAACTGCACCCTCAGGACGCCATGGCGGAGAAATTGTCCTTGAGCGACCGGTTCGGCCTGCGCATCGCGTTTTTCCCGCCCGACCAGGATCGCTACCTCAAAATGGTGGAAACGCTCGTCCGCCGGGCCAACCTGGCCGTGGACCCGGATGAGCTGCGCCGCAGGGCCCTGGCGTGGGAGCGGGAGCACGGCGGGCGATCGGGCCGGACCGTCCGCCGGTTTGTCGACGAATTGCGGGCGGGATCCTAGGGGCTGTCCGCCACCCGGTTGCGCAGTACGCCAATGCCCTCGATCTCGGCCTCCACCACGTCGCCGGGACGCAAGAACACCGGCGGTTGCCGGGCGAATCCGACGCCGGCCGGGGTTCCGGTGGCGATCAAATCGCCCGGCTCAAGGGTCATGCCGAGGGACAATTGGCTGATGATGGCAGCGACCGGAAAGATCATTTGTCCGGTGTTGGCCCGTTGCATCGTCCTCCCGTTGAGCCGCAATTCGATCGCGAGGTTTTGGACGTCACCGATGTCCGCGGCGGGGACGATGCACGGCCCCACGGGGCAGCTGGTATCGAGGCTTTTGCCCTTGAACCACTGGCCGTGTCGGGATTGCAAGTCCCGGGCGGAAATGTCGTTGATGATCGTGTAGCCGAACACGTAGTCCAGCGCGTCTTCCTCAGGGATGTTGATCCCGCGCCGGCCGATGACGACGCCCAGCTCGACTTCGTAATCCAGCGCATCGGTCACTCCCCGGTGCGCCAAGATGTCCCCGGGCCCGACGACCGCGGTGGGCGGCTTGGTGAAGATGGTCAAATGGCGGGGTAGCTCGCTCAACGGGCCAGTGATCCGTTCCCCTTCCCGCACGTGGTCCGCGTAGTTCAGCCCGATGCAAAAGACGTTTTTGCGGGGCCGGGGGATCGGGGCCAGCAGCCGCACCGATTCGACGGGCAGCGCCTCCCCCGGGCGCAGGTGCCCGCCGCCCAAAAGCTCGTCGCGCTCCAGCCTGCGAATCCGGGCTAGCGCTTCTGGACCGGATTCGATCAAAGCCAACATGTCCTGCCACACGTCCGGAGAAACGTCCCCGCCCAGCCCGCCGCGCTCATGCACCGCCGAAAGGTCCACGACGCGCTCACCCGAAAGAAGCCCGACCCGGGCCGAACGGTCGTCTTCAAAGGTGACCAGTTTCATCGCGGCCCTTCCTCCGTTCCTGGGCGTAACGCCACACGTCGCACTATTTTCGCAAGATCCGCCGGTGCGTCCTTCCCCATCGACGCTAAGAACTGGGATCGTCTCCGCCGGCGCGTCACGCTGGGTACACCAAGGCGCGGGGAGTGAAAGCGCCGGTTTGCGCCGGCCGCGCGCCCTCGCTCTCAATCGGCCAAAAGCCAAACGAGGCCGGCCAGCACGACGAGGGAACCCAGCAGGAGCCCCGCCGTCACCCGCTCCGCGCGGGGTTCCAAGAGGCGGGTGAACGCGATGGCGAACAGCGCCTGAGTGGCGGCCAACGGCGTGGCCACCGTGACAGGAACGGTCACCAAAGACCAGTTGAACGCCAGGAGCGCGGCGCACGTCGCGACCGCGCCGCCGATGACCGGCATTCGGGCTCGCCTAGGCAGCCCGGGCCATCCCGAACCGTTTTTGCGCCGGTCCCAGGCTCCGATGATGGTGTACAGCAACAGGCCGACCAGCGCGCCGACCAACGATGCCATGATGGGATCGGGATGGACGTTCATGCCATGCTTGCGCACCGCGTCCCCCACGGCAAAGAACAGCGAGGAGCCGGCACCGGCCAAGATGCCCAGCGCGGGCGCTGAAGCCGCCGGCGAACTGGCCCTGGCCGCGGCCGTTTCGTCGGTCGCCCGGTCCGGCGGGGGATCGCTTGTGGGGCGCCGGTCCGGGGGCTGCCGGTTCACCAGCACGAGGCCCGCGAGGATGGTGGCAATGGCCAAGGCGCGGCCGGGGGTGAGCACCTCATCCAGGAACACGACGCCGAACACAACCGCCGGCACCGGAGCCGCCACCCGGAAGGCAGCCGCCCGGGGAGCGCCGATGAGGTCGACGCTCACATACTGCAAAGACCGGCCAAGCACCAGGGACGCAAGGCCCCCGGCGGCAAACACCGCCGTGGCGTGGGGCGGCGGAACGGTCACACCGCCCCGGCTAGCCGCGGCCACCGTCATGAGCGCGTACAGTGCCGCATTGATGAGCATGTTCCAAAACATCGTGTTTACCACACCGGCCTCGCGCACCGCTCGCCTGGCCAAGACGGCGGCAAGACCGAAACATGCACCCGAAACGAGCCCGAGAACCGCGCCGACCGACATGCATCTCCCTCCGGAAGGAAGCCGAGTCCGAATTGCAGAACTTGGCATCGGCGCCCGGCGCCGGTGCCAGGAAACACGCGGCGCCAAGCCGCAAAGAAAGGACGCGATGCCGAGGATGCGTCTGGCCACAGTGCAACGGGGACAGAAGGAAATCGCGGCCGTCGTGCTGGAGGGCGACGCCGGTCCTGGTGCCCTACCCGTTGACGAGCTGGAGCGCCTGAGCGGCCTCCGGTTTCCCCGGGACCTGCTTACGATCATTCGGGAGCAGTTGTTCCCCCACCTGCTCCAAGCCGCGGAAGCCGCGGCGGGCCGGACCGGCTTGCCGCTCATTCCCCTCGGCCAAGCCCGGTTCGCCCCGCCGTACCGCCATCCGGCCAAGATTTGGGGCATCGGTCTCAACTATCGCGAGCACGCTGCCGATCTTGATGAAGAAGCGCCCCAGAACGAACCGGGCACCTTTTTCAAGCCCGCGACGGCCATCATCGGCCCAGGAGAGCCAATTCGCCTGCCGCCCGTTTCGAACAAAGTGACCGCTGAGGCCGAACTTGGGCTGATCATCGGCCGCACGGCCCGGGATGTCTCGCCTGAGGAAGTGCCCGGCATCGTATTCGGGTACACGCTGGTGATCGACATGACCGCTGAGGACATCCTTCGCCGGAACCCGCGGTTTTTGACCCGGGCAAAAAGTTTTGATACGTTTTTCAGTTTCGGCCCGTGGATCGTCACCGCCGACGAGGTGACGGATCCCCTGTCTTTGCGGGTGGAAACGGTTCACAACGGCCGCATTGCGGCCCAAAACGCGGTGGCCAACATGATTCACCGCCCATGGGAGATCGTCGCCTACCTGAGCCAGAGCACTACCCTGCTGCCGGGCGACATCATCTCCACCGGCACGCCGGGCGCCGTGCCCATTCGCCCCGGCGACACCGTCGGGTGCCGCATCAGCGGGCTCGGCGAGCTGACGAACCCCGTGGCCGGGCCTGCGCCGGGAACCTCGCACAAGGAGGGCCCGCCCGCGGCGGAAAGGGGAGCATCATGAGACGGCATCCTGTCCCGGTGTACCGGCCCCGCCGGCGGAGGGGCCGGTGGATCGCAGGCCTTCTCCTCTTCGCATTGTTGGCGGGAGCGGCGGTGGCCGGCGGCGGCTACTGGTATCTGATCCGCTCGGTTCCTCCCCGCGAGGGCACCATCGTCGTTCCGGGCCTTTCGGGCGAGGTCCGGGTGTACCGCGACGACCGGGGCGTGCCGCACATCGAGGCCACCACAGCCCAGGACCTGTTTTTCGCGCAAGGGTTCGTCACCGCACAGGATCGCTTGTGGCAGATGGACCTCTATCGCCGAATCGCAGGGGGGCGGCTGGCGGAGGTGCTGGGGGAGTCGTTCCTCGACCAAGACCGCTTCTTCCGCACCCTCGGCTTTCATGAGGCGGTCCAAAAGAGCCTGGACCTCGCGGATGCCGAATCCCGGGTTATGCTGGAGGCGTACGCCGCCGGAGTGACGGCCTACATCGACCAGGCGCGATCCAGCGGATTGTTGCCCGTGGAGTTTCGCCTGCTCGGGTACGCTCCGGACCCGTGGACGCCCGAGGACTCGTTGCTCATCGGGCGGCTGATAGCCTACCAGCTGAGCACCAACTGGAGCTTCGAAGTCGCCCGTTACCGGGCCGCAGAGGAGCTGGGATGGGACATCATCGACCAGTATCTCCCCTCTTACCCCTCCCAGGGGCCCGTCATCACCCCCCGGGAGGCGCCGCTGCGCGGTCAGCCGGACGGTGTCCAAGTCAGCAGCCCGGCCCCTGCGGCCGCTCCGGCGGAACCCGGCTCCCAGGGGGACGGCCCGGAAAGGATCGAGATCGTGCACCTGCGATCCGATGACCTGGAGCTGATTGCCCGGTTTTCACCACCGCCCCATCTGGGCAGCAACAGTTGGGCGGTGGCGGGCTGGCGCAGCGACACCGGAGGAGCGCTCCTCGCCAATGATCCCCACCTGGCGTATTCCGCGCCGGCCATCTGGCACCAAGTTCACCTGGTGCTGGAAGACGACTTCCGGGCCATCGGCGTCTCGATTCCCGGCGTGCCCGGCGTCATCATCGGGCGCAACGGGTTCATCGCGTGGGCCATCACCTCGCTCGTCGCCGACAGCCAGGACCTGTTCATCCAGCGGCCCAATCCCGAAAATCCCCGGGAATTTCTGTACCAGGGGCGCTATGAGCCTGCCCGGGTGCGGGAGGAGGTCATTCGGGTCGCGGGCCGCGAGGATCCGGTAGTGCTGGAAGTTCTCGAAACTCCCCGGCACGGCCCGATATTGAATCCTGTCCTGCCGGGCGAAGAGCCCGTCGACGTGCTCTCCCTTGCGTGGACGGCTTTGGGCCCGACCGGGGAGATCAATGCGATTCTTCCTCTGATGCGGGCCCGAAACTTCGATGAGTTCGAGCGGGCCGTGGACTTGTTCGACATGCCGGCGCTGAGTTTCTTGTACGCGGATCGGGAGGGTAACATCGGCTACAAGGCTGCGGGCCTTTTGCCCCGGCGGCCGCAAGGCGGTGGCCGCGTTCCCCGCCCGGCCTGGACGGGGGAATACGACTGGTTGGGCACGATCCCCAAGGCGGAGCTGCCCCGCAGTTACAATCCGCCCGAAGGGTTCATCGTCGCCGCCAACAACCTTCCCGCGTCCGAACCGTACCTGCATTACATCGGCGACGGATTCTTTCCCTGGCGGGCCTGGCGCATCAGAGAAGTGCTCGAAGAGGCAGACATGGTAACCCTCCAGGACATGCGAGCGCTTCAGCTGGACATGACCAACGTCCACGCGCGCGAGACGCTGCCTGGCCTCTTGTCCGTTCTGGGGCGGGAGGTTGCCGCGCTGGGCGGGCCGGACCGGCTGAGCCCGGTGGAGCAGGAGGCTCTGGCGCTGCTTGAAGCCTGGGATTTCGTCGAGACGCCGTCGGCAGGCGCCCCTCTCGTCTGGCATCTCTGGCAGCGGGAGCTGAAAAGCGCCGTGGTAGCCCGGAGCGGCAACTACGAGCTGGCCAACAACGGGCTGGCGGAGCACGTTCTGTCCCGGCTGGACCCGGCCGAATCGGGCCGGGTGGCGCTTTCGACCTTCCAGGACGCCGTGCGG
Source organism: Bacillota bacterium (assembly GCA_017656145.1). Taxonomy (GTDB): domain Bacteria; phylum Bacillota; class Limnochordia; order Limnochordales; family ZCTH02-B6; genus JACDOI01. Next base: position 11,641 of record JACDOI010000057.1, read on the forward strand.
GCCGCGACGGACCTGCAGGGCGACAACCCGCAGCAGTGGCAGTGGGGCCGGTGGCACCGGTTAACCGTCTATCATCCCATCGGCGAGAACGTTCCGGCTCTCGGACGGCTGTTCAACGTGGGCGGATGGGCCGTAGGCGGCAGCGGCGCCACACCGGCAGCCATGGGGTTCGATGAAACCACCGGCCGGGTGACGAGTGGCGCCGGCTGGCGCACCGTGGTGGATCTGGCCGGCGACCGCGGCTTCGACGTGCTGTTGCCGGGCAACTCAGGACACGTCCTCAGCCCGTACTACCGGGACCAGGCGGATATGTGGCAAGACGGCGGCCTCATGGAGCAGCAGTGGGTGCCGGAGCAGTACCGCCGCTCGCCGCTGTTGCGGCTGTTGCCTCCATGACGGCGGGCAGGATTCGTCCCGAGCGCCGCCGAATTTTTACTCGGCGGCAATGCGCGCAAGGAGGATGACAGCCCATGGGAGTCTCCTGGAGGATGACCCGTTGGACGGCCCGGCGGGCGGCTGGGTGGACCGCTGCCGGCCTCTTGGTCGCGTTGCTTGTGACGCTGGTCGCACCGTGGAGCGCGATGGCCCAGCCGCAAGCGACGGAGTCGCCGGAGGATGCTTGGGAGATCGTGCTTGCCGGCGTCGTGGTGGCCCGCATCCGGTTTGGCCTTGGCGGGCTTACGCCTTTGGAGCGGCAGCACTTGGTCTACCAGCGGCTCCGGGAAGCCATCGAAAGCTACGACGAGTCGCTGTCGCCGGATCTGGTGCACGTGACCGAAAGCGGCGGGCAAGTGTTTGTCAACTTGGGCTCCTACGTCATCCTGACAGCGGATGAAGCCCATGCCCGATACCATCAAAGCATCCCGCGGGGGCTGGCGGAAGTGTGGGCTGCTAATCTTCGCCGGGCCGTTGAGCGTTACGTGCACATCAACTTCGGCGAGTAAGCAGGCTTGCGCGACAACCCGCGGCGGTAACCGGGTGCCTGCACGCACAGGGCGCGTGCAGGTATCTTTGTGCGCGGGCGTCGGACCCGGCAAGCCTGCCGGCGACCGATGTGTTACACTAGACGGCGTGGAGGTGTATCAGACGTGGCATTCCCCGCAGAGCGGACGGGCGAGCAAATTTGGGTTGTACGGGTTGAGTACTTGAACGGCAACCGCCACTTCTTCGGCTTCCAATCCGAGGAAGAAGCCCGGGAGTTTCGGAGCCGGGTTCGGGAGACGGGCTTCGGTCAGATCAAGCGGGCCGTGGATTTCTCGGTCCCCTTGTGCCGGCTCATCCCCAAAGAAGAGGCATAAGCGGGGGGCCCGCTTCGCCCGCCGGAGCGCGAGTCCCCGGCGCGCCGCAGCGGAGCGACGGAACGGGAACCCGTTCCTATCCCTTCATTCCCGCGGGCGGAATACGGTAAACCGACGGTCGAAAGCCGCCGGCGCCTCTCCTCCTCCATCCCCGGTGCCACCGATGACGGCCTTTCGGCCGTCGCTTTTTTGTCGGGGCATGACCGCCGCGTCAACGGGCATGCTACCAAGAGGAGGTGACTGGGGTGGGCGACTTTAAGGTGGCCAGCATCATCGAATTGATTGGAGAATCGACCGAAAGCTGGGAAGACGCGGTCAACCAAGCGGTGGAAGCTGCGTCGAAGACGGTACAGCACATCACCGGCGTTGAAGTCCTCAATTTGACCGCCGTGGTGGAAAACGGCCGGGTGAGCCGCTACAAGGCCGACGTTCACGTGGCGTTCGGCGTCGACGACTCGCTGCGCCTGCACAAGGCGCGGGATATGGCGGCCGAGACCGCGCCGGTTTGACCTTTTCCGCATTGCCCGACGGCGCCGGACCGTCGTCCGGCGCCCTCCTCGAGCCCCGCCGCAAAGAGTCAACATTTGGGAGAGAAACGGGGTTTTGCGCGGGGGCTGCGGGGTGGGGTCGAAAC
>JACDOI010000058.1 GCA_017656145.1 Bacillota bacterium
TCTGTCAATTTCCCTGTTCTTCCCAGGGACTGCCCCAGAACTATTGACTCATACCCGCCGCTCGCGTTGCCGCTCCCGCGCCGGACCGGTGCTGCCCGAGCAGAAGGCGCAGGCTGTTGAAGATGACGAGTAGTGTGCTCCCCTCGTGGCCGACAACACCGGCGGCCAGCACGATTCCCCGGGTAAGCACGAGCGCAGACAGCACAGCGATGACACCCAATGCAAACACGAGGTTTTGCGCGATGATGCCTTTCGCCCGCCGGCTGAGCGCGACGGCGTGGTTGATCTTCTCAAGATCGTTGCTCATCAAAACAACGTCCGCGGTCTCCAGCGCCACGTCGCTGCCGGCGGCACCCATCGCGACGCCGACCGTTGCGGTGGCCAGCGCCGGAGCGTCATTGACCCCGTCGCCTACCATGGCCACCGGTCCGATTTCCTCCCGCAGCCGAGCGATGATCTCAGCCTTTTCGCCGGGCAACAGCTCCGCGTACACTTCATCCGCGCCCGCCTTGCGGCCGACCACTTCGCCGACGCGCTGGTTGTCGCCGGTGAGCAGCACCACCTTGCGAATTCCTTGCCGCTTCAGGCGGGCGATCATTCGAGCCGCGTTCGGACGGAGCTCATCGGTGACCGCCGCCACCCCCGCCACCTCGTCCCCGCGGCCGACAAACATGATGGTCTTTCCTTCTCCCTCGAGGGCCGCCGCGTGCTGCATCAACGCCCCCGGCACCTCGCTCACCCGCTCCTCCAGTAGCCTCCGGCTTCCGACCCAAACGGATTCACCGCCGAGTTCGGCCACCACCCCTTTGCCGGGAACGGCTTGCGTGTTATCCGCTGGGGTCCAGTGCGCGCCGGCACCCGTAGCCGCCTCCAGCACCGCTTTGGCCAGCGGATGCTCCGAGCGGCCTTCGGCCGCAGCGGCCAGGGCCAACACTTCTTCCCGGGTTCGCCCCGCGGCTGGGATGATATCCGTCACCCGCGGACGCCCCCACGTCAGTGTACCCGTCTTGTCAAAGGCTACCACCTCCACATCCGCCATGTTTTCGATGTGGATGCCGCCCTTAAACAGAACGCCGCTGCGGGCGCCGTTGGCGATGGCAGCTACGACCGAAGCCGGAACCGCCATGGCCACCGCGCACGGCGAAGCAACCACCATCAACGTGATGGCCCGGTACACCGCGCCGGCCGGATCGCGGCCCAAGGCTATGGGAACGACCGCGGCAAGCAACGTCATGCCGATAACGGCCAGCGCGTAATACTGTTCGATTCGGGCGATCAGCTGCTGGGTGGGCGCTTCCTCACTCTGGGCCTCTTCCACCATGCGGATGATCCGGGCGATCACCGTATCCCCTGCCGCCCGGGCCACACGCACCTCCAGGGCGCCGTATTGGTTCACGGTCCCGCCGAACACTTCGTCCCCCGCTCCTTTGTCTTTGGGCATGGATTCGCCCGTGATGGAGGATTCATCAAGGGATGAAGTCCCGGCGACAATCCGGCCGTCGATGGGCACCAGTTCCCCTGGTCGCACAACGACGACGTCGCCCACCGACAAATCTTCCACGGGCACCCGCTCGAGCATCCCGTCGGGACGTTTGCGCCACGCGTGGCGGGGCCGCATGTTCATAAGCGCCGTAATAGCCCGCCTGGTTCGCTGCATCGCGTAGAACTGAAGGGCGTTGCTGAGCGAAAACAAAAACAGCAGGATTCCGCCCTCGGTCCACTCCCCGATGCCGGCTGCGGCCGCTGCAGCCATGACCATCAGCAGGTCAACATCGATTCGCCTCTCCTTTATGAGTGACTCGAGTCCTTGTTGCAGGCTGAACGCCCCGCCGGATACGTAGGCAGCGACGTACAGTCCGATCACGAGCGGTTCGGGCCACTGCCTGGCGTTTCCAACGGCTCCAGCGACGAGGAACACCGTGCAACCGGCCACCGCCGCCGCCAACCGGTGACGGGACCACATCGCCGCCAGCTGCTCGAAAAAGTGGAACCGAATCTTCCGATCGAACGGGCCCGCGGCGCCGTCTCCGGAGGCAGCGTTGGATGCCGGACGGGAACGGGCACCAGCCAGGGTTTTCGCCATCGTTCGTCGCTCCCTTCGCCCACATCAGGCCCAGTTCCGGGCCCGGCGGGGCAGACCGTCCGTTCAAGCTCACCGTATCACGCTGAGTCCGAATATGTCGACGCTCACGGGAATTGATAGGTTGGTCGAACACGGCTCCTCAGGGTCCTTCCCCGCGGCCAAGCGGCCGCGGGGAAGCTTCGTCAACCGTTATTGCAAGCGGGGCGGCGGAGCAACCGGCTCCCGTTGGACAAGACCCGAGGTTGTGGCGAGGGAGGTTCAGGAATTCAGGAGACTCGGGGCTCCTCCAACCGCTGTCGCGTTTCCTCCGGCGAGTATACGGCGTCCGGAGTTACTGCGACCCCTACGGCGGCGCCCATGTCCCGCAGTCGCTGCCACCGGCGGGAATCCGGCTCAAACCCCGCCGGTTGAGTGCGCAACTCCTCCTTCAGCGCCTCGACGAGCACCAACAGCTCGTCCATCTCTCGCCGGCGGCGCCGGTACGCGGCCGCCGCCCGGCGCAGCCAGTCGTGAGGGTCTCCCGTCGCCTCATACGCCCGGCGGGCCGCCTGCCAGTCAGGTTCATCCAGCATCGCCCAGATGAACCGCTCCGCGAAGTCGAGCGCGCAATCGATATCCCCCTGTCTCAACTTCCGCCAGGCCACGGAAAGATGCGTTCGCGGCGGGGTCCAACCCCACGCGGCCATATGCTCGGCCATCACGTTTCCGATCGCCCTGTAGATGGGCCCGAAAACCATCGCCGTTCCCCTTCACGGGCGGATGGCCAGCGCCTTTTCGATAGCGGCGGCGTAGCGGGGAGCATCCTTCTTCCATTCGTCCCATTGTTCCTTGCTGATCATATGGGCCGGCACGCCGAAGCGGCGCTCGATCTGCCGCGCGGCGGCTTCGATCATATCCCGGTTCGCGGCCCCGGCGCCGACGAGGGCTCCCGCCACCGCGAGAACGCCGTCGACAAAATCCATGCCGGTCAAGGCTTCGATGCCGTGCTCGAGCAAAATGCCGCCCAAATATCCAACTCCGCCAGCGGCGGCCGTTTTGGCCGCCCTCGTAAAGGGATTCACCGCGTCTTCGCCTCCTTCTGTTTCTTGGGTACTAGCTCTTCCACGGCGTACTTCATGGCCATCTGGATGTGCTCGTCCTTTTTCTGCAGCGCCTCTTCCAGCGCCGCAACACGGCGGCGCAGGTACGCCAACTCTTCCTCCCGCCGCCGCTCGGCCCGGGGACCAAAGACGCGACGGTAGGCCGGTAACCCAACCGACAGGGTAGCGACCACTCCGAGGAACAACCCCGCCGCCACGCCCCAACCGAACACCCGCACAACATCCTCCACGGCGGAGTCGCTCACCCCCTCACGTTTCCCGACGGCTACGAAGCGACGCCGACCGCCCGAGCAGACCCAGCCGCCACACGGTACGGACTGAATTGGAAACGGGAACCGGATTTCCTGCCGCCCGCCCCGTTACGGGTGAAGCCACCGGGACCGGCCTTGTCGAAGTCGTCCCGTCCAGCCTACTCGAACCCGCTAGGCCCGGATGAAACCCGCGCCAGGGGGTGATCATACTTTTTGCAGCTCGGCAAGGAGTGGCGGCCGTGAAGGTGCCGGTAGACAGCACCTACATTCTACCGCTTGATGCCGCCGAGGCGAGCATCGCACGGGTCGGCGGCAAGGGCGCCTCCCTAGCCAAAATGGCGCGCGCAGGTCTATGCGTGCCGCCGGGGTTTCACCTCACCGTTGCCGCCTACCGTCGGTTCGTCGAAACAAACGGCCTGAAATCGACAATCCTTGATCTGGCGCAGTCCATCCAAGACGCCGAGGGAGATGCGCCTTCGTCGTTGGAGAGAGCCGAGGCCGAGATCCGCGCTCGGTTCGAGGAGGGTGCCATGCCGCCCGAAGTCGCTCGGGCGCTGACGCACGCCTATGCGGAGTTGGGCATCGATGCCCCTGCAGTTGCGGTCCGTTCGTCGGCGACGGCAGAAGACTTGCCGGGGTTGTCGTTTGCCGGCCAGCAAGAGAGCTACCTCAATGTATGCGGCGACGAAGAACTTCTCACCGCGGTCCGGCGTTGCTGGGCCTCGCTGTGGACGGCGCGAGCCATCCGTTACCGCGGCCGAATGGGCGTCGATCACAAGACGGTGGCAATGGCCGTCATCGTGCAGCGGATGGTTCGCGCGGATGTCTCCGGGGTGCTTTTCACGGCCAACCCGACCACAGGGGACCGCTCCGAGATGGTCGTCAACGCGGCTTTTGGGCTAGGTGAAGCCGTCGTAGCGGGCCACGTGAGCCCGGATGTGTACATTGTCGACAAAACCAGTTTCCGGCTCAAGGAGATGACCGTTGGAACAAAGGAAATCATGGTCGTTCCCGCTCCCAAGCAGGGCGTAGCCAGGGCAGCGGTTGCAACGGAGCGCCGCAGGCAGCGAGCGCTGTCGGATCAGCTCCTAAGGGCCGTTGCCGATCTCGGACTGCGGGTGGAGCGACATGCCGGCGGAATCCCGCAAGATATCGAATGGGCCGTGGCCGGAGGGACGTGTTGGTTGCTCCAGGCGCGCCCGATTACCCGGCTTGCGCCGCAGTCCCTCCATGTACAATGGGAACCGCCGGAGCCGGGGACGGGGTGGATTCGCCGCCAGGTGGTCGAAAACATGCCCGAGCCCCTGTCTCCCCTCTTTGCCGACTTGTACTTGAGCGGCCTTGACCGGGCTGTCGATGCGTTGCAGGATATGATGGATATCCCTAACTCGGTGCTGAAACTTATCAAAAAGCCCATCGCAACTACCGTAAACGGTTACGCGTACATGCGCGCGACCGTCGATTTCCGCTGGTCTGCCGTGCCGGCTCTCCTTTGGGTCACCCTCTCCAGCTTTCGAAGCCTATTCAAAGGGCTGTGGGTCAATTATTGGCGCGACAAAGCTCTGCCGGAATACTTGGAGACTATCCGGTCTTGGAACCAGTGCGCTCCGCCCGCGGCGGCCGATGAGGTTTTGCTGGAAGGCGTGTGCGAACTGGCCCGGGCGGACGCCCGCTACTGGTTTGGCGCGAGCGTCGCCGTCGGTTCCGCGAAGCTTTCTGAGGCTCTCCTCAACGCATTTCTCACCGTCGCGGCGCCTAGACGGGGGTTAACCAGCGCCGTCTTTTTGCGGGGCCTTGAGCCGAAAACGCTTCAGGCTCAGGCGGAGTTGGAAACCATCGCCCAGCGCATACGCGAGTCCGACAGACTGCGCGAACTCGTGGCCAAGACGCCGGCCGCCCGCCTAGTCGCCGAATTGGGAAACACATCCGAGGCGAAAGCGGTACGGGAGGCGATTCGCACGCATCTCGACCGGTTCGGCCACCAAATATATACCCTTGACTTTGCTGTACCCACTCAAGCCGAGGACCCGCTGCCGGTGCTGATGAGTCTGAAAGCGATGGTGGACAATCCCGGTCAAGGCCTCCGTCTACGCCAGCAAAAACTGGCGCAGGAACGGGACCGAGCCGTCTCCGAGACGGCCCGCTCGTTCGATCCCATCCGCCGCCCGATGTTTCTCTGGTTTCTTCGTCGAGCCCAGCAATTCGCTCCGTGCCGCGAGGAGGCGCTGTTTTACATGGGCGCCGCTTGGCCGACGCTTCGACAGTTCGCCCTTGAGCTGGGCCGGCGGTTGACCGAGGCCGGTTTGCTCGCCGGACCGGATGACGTGTTCTATCTTGAATCGGCTGAGTTGCGCCAGGCCATCGCGGCGAGAGCGAGCGGAGAACGCCGCCCGGATCTGGTTCGACTGGCTGCCGAACGGCGCACGCTCCAAACGGCGCGCCAACGGTTGCACCCGCCGGCGGCAGTGCCACCGGAGTATCGCTTTCGACTCGGGCCGTTTGACATGTCATTTTGGGAAACGCAGCGGCGGCATTCCCTCAACGACGCTACAATATCCGGCTTTGCCGTCAGTCCCGGCAGGGTGAGCGCACCAGCCAGCGTCATTCTCTCCCCCAGCGATTTTGATAAGATGGAGCCGGGCACCATTCTGGTCTGCCCGACCACCACTCCTGCGTGGACCCCGCTCTTTGCCCAGGCGCGCGGGGTCGTCACGGACATCGGCGGCGTGCTGGCGCACGGCACCATCATCGCCCGCGAGTACGGCATTCCGGCGGTTATGGGTACCGGAAACGCCACGCAGTGGATCAAGCACGGCCAACTGGTCACGGTGGACGGCAACAGCGGAACTGTGAAGGTCTTAGAGTAAGAAGGGAAAAAAGGTCGACTTTGCGATCTTCCGGGATGGCAAGCCAAGTGGTGGACCAGTTTCGTCCACTTGTCAAACGCGCCCTTGCACAGCACATTACGGACCTGATTGCAGAACGGTTGAAGTCAGCAATGAAAAGTATCAACGAAGATAGTCAGGCTGCAGCTACCCGGGAGGAAGCGGAAGCCACTGAATCCCCTGAAGAGGAATCCGGTGCCACTCGCGTCGAGACCACAGCCACGGAACTAGAAGCCTTCTATCTTATCAAGAGTTTTCTTCGAAAAGAGGTCGCAGCCGAACGTATCACTTACAAGGATACCGCGACGTACTTCTCCGTATTGCTTGCCGGGAATGTCGTAGGAAAACCCGCACATCTTTCTCCCTACGGGAAGCACATCATTTAGCGTTAGCATTGCGGCTGATAGCGAACGACCTCCCAACAGTTGCCCATGACGCTGAAGCACAGGCCGGCAAAGAGTTCGCGGCTTTCCAGGTTCAACCGACACCTTTCGGCCGTCAACCTCATACACAACCCGACAGGCGGGACCTGGTCAGGGTCCTGATGTAAGGTGCAGAATGCCTTCGTGTTGGGTTACGCGACCTTGCTGCACAAGATGGTCCACGGCATCTTCGGCGAAGCGGCGCACCTCGCTGGAGAGGCGATTGTAACCCAAAAGCGCGGCCGCCGCGTGCCGAATCACCTGTTCCCGCGGGGTTGCTCCCAGTTGTTGGAGTATCTCGTGAACCGCTTCTTGCCACTCTTCCAGACAGATATGCTCTGGTGGTCGGGCGACATCCCCGGGTCCCCTTGGCCGCACGGAGTCATTCGTTTGGCGGGGTTTCCATAGGAAGAGGCCCTTTCTCATGATTAGGCGACGACGCACAGCCCTTTTCACGGTACGGTTGACATACTCCTTGATTCGCCGTCCGGTTCGCCCATGGCCGTAAATCTGCTTAAGTCGATCGTAGACCTGCTCGATGTGAATGGGGGCTTCTTGGTCAACGATCTGCCTCAAAAGCTCCAGAAGCACATCCTGTTCTTCGGCTAAAAGGGAAACCGACGGTCCCCCCCGCCGGCGGTTTGTGAAAGGCCTCGTAGGGCGGTAGTGAGGGCTTTGCTGTCAACCTCTCGGTCATCTCAGACCTTAGGGGCTGGCGCGTCTCGCCCGGTTCTAGGTTCAGCACGGTTTGCTCCGGCATCCATGGGTGGGCACCCGGCATCCCGGCGCCTTTCGTCGCAACGGGGCGTTCTTGTCGCAACCGTTCGATGGCCGCAACGAGACGGTCCGTTACCCGCTTGGGATCCCGAAACCAGTCGGTGGACCACACTCGCAAGATCGTCCATCCCATTTGTTCCAGGGCCAGCTGCCGAATCCGGTCCCGATCACGGGCCGTTTTCGCCGAATGGTACGTTGCCCCGTCGCATTCGATGCCCGCAAGATACCAATCGGGATAGTCGGGATCCCTTACCGCCAGATCGATTCGGTAACTTGACACGCCGACCTGGCAATCTACCTGGTAACCCCGCTGGATGAGGGCATCGCGCACTGCCTCCTCGAATTCGTTGTCCGGCTCGCCGGTGCCGCGCACCTCCGTGAGAACGCCGCCTCTCTCCGCATACGCGAGGTATTTGGCTAATAGCTTTGGACCCTCCCAGCGGCTCTTCTCAACCACACTGGCCAGCTGTTGCGGTAACATTGACGCAACGACAATCATCCGGTGCCGGGCCCGGCTAATGCCGACGTTCAGCCGCCGTTCCCCTCCCATGCGAGCTAGAGGTCCAAACTGCAGGGAGGGCATCCCGCCGGGCTCGGATGGACCGTAGCCGACACTGAGGATGACGACGTCGCGCTCGTCTCCCTGAACCGTCTCCAAGTTCTTGATGAACAGTCCTTCCTGGGTAGGCAACGATACGTCGGGATGTTCTCGTAACAGCCGTCGGAAAGCCTCCTCGACGGCATCCCGCTGCTCCGAGTTCATCGTCACAATTCCAAGAGATAACTCAGGATGGCGCAGACAGTGATCTAGAGCCAGTTCAGCCACGCGCCGGGCTTCGGTGGGATTGGTCCGGGACGCGCCGCGGCCATAGACGCCGTTCGAAACGTGGACGTACTGCACCCCGGTTTCCGAGTTGTCCCGGCGAGGGCAGGGAAACGTAATCAGCTGATTGCGGTAGAAGTACTGATTCGAAAAGGCGATGAGCCGTTCGTCGCGGCTGCGGTAGTGCCACCGAAGCATAGGTCCGGGGAAGTACGTCTCGGCAATGTCTAGGATGCTCTCAAAGTCGGTGGCGTCGGTTTCATCATCTCCATCGACCACCCTCTGGAAATAGTCGGTCGGCGGTAACTGCCATCGGTCACCGAAGATCACCGCCTGCCGAGCCCGCAGCAAGGCGCCGATCGCGTCACCCGGCCTCAATTGGGACGCTTCGTCGATGATGACGAGGTCAAAGGAAAACATGGTCCGCGGCAGGTACGTCGCGACCGAAAGGGGGCTCATCATTAAGCAGGGCTTCACTGCCATCAACAGCGTCGGGATTTGTGGAAACAGCCGTCTCAGCGGGAGGTGTCGCCTGCGCTTCTTGACTTCCCGAGCCAGAACGGTGTACTCGCTTGCGGGCAACGGCCGCGGGAGCCGGGCTGCGACCATCTCAAACGTGGCCGTGACTGCTTCCCTTTGCAATTTCTTTTCTAGATCCTGAAACTGCCGGCGCAAACGTTCGTGCTCCTTCCCGTCGAAATTCCGGAGCACCAACGACGCCTGGTATGCCTCCGCCAGCCATCGGGCATAGTATGTGCGCCAGAAGGCGTCCAACAAACGGTTCGCGGGTATTTCCGCTGCCCGGCAGGCGCTCAAGAAACCGTCCAGCCCCAGTCGGCTCGCCTGAGCCAGCCGGCGCCGATGTTCCAGCCACTCAGGCAAACGCCCTGCTTCTTTGCTCCAGCGAGCTGTCGTTGCTCTTGCCTCGGGCAAAGGCCAATCGTTCCACCTGTGTCCGTCGGCTCCGTCCCCGAAGAGAGCGACGATCTCTCGGCCGGAGGTTGCAGCTTTCAAGGCCTCAAGGGCGTCGATCGCCCTCCCCTCCAGCTCTTGCGCCCGGGCCCGAACCTCCTTTGGATCGTCTTGGGTCATTGCCCGGCGGAGAATTTCGGGAACAATTCCTCCCCTCGCCTGGATCAGATCCAAAGCCCATGCCAGGGCTTCCATGATTCCTTCCGCCTGTTCCTCGAGGTTGTCCGCCGAAGGCGACAGACCGAGTCTTTCCCTCAACAGTTCCGCATGACGCTGAACCCATTCCTCTACGTCTTGGACGGCCCGCCACGCTCTGATGGCGTTTACAGCGTCGCGGAGCCGGACCTTGCGGTTGATGCAGCGCCCCAAACGACGGGCCACTTTCCATCGGATGAAAAGCCGTTGAAACCGCGGTCGCTGTTCCGCCCTCTCCACCTCACCACACAGCAGGCGCCACGTAGATCCGTCAATGGCGGCAGGTGTCACTCCGAGCTGTTCCAACTCGGACAGAGCCCGGGACCTGCGCCGGACTTGATCCCTTACGGATCGAGCCAATTCGAGCAGGGCAGCCCGCTCGTCCGGCGAGGCATTCACCCAGTCCTCTCGAACAACGGTCAACGGCCGAACACCTAGACGGTTGAGGACAGCGGTCTCGTTCTGAACCTCTGCGGCCGTTTCCGGCCGGTAGCCAATGAATTCTTCAATGCCCCGTGCGACCGAACAAAGGACGTCGTAAGCCTTGCTCACCCCTTCACAGGCCGAAGCCACTACGTCCGGAATGGCTACGTAATCGTCTGAGCAAATAACGTCCCTCCACGGATGGCTCGACTCCCCATCCCACACACCGAGGCGCCCAATCGCTTCCAGAACTTCAACGATGCTGTCTTCATGAGCGGGTTCAACTTCCAAGATCCGGCTGAAAGGCAAAGGCGCGTCCACCCGCGCCACATCATCAATCCGGGCCCAGGCCCCGTAAATTTGATACGCTGTGCGTCCCCGTCGGTCACGGGGTCGGTGAAGTTCGTCCACGTAGTCCTTGAGACGTTTCCTGATGTCCCGGTACCGCTCAAAGGCCGCCCGGTCCCAGGACTCGTTCCACGAGCTCAGCCGTGCGAGATTCTCGTGGAGGTCTTCCACGACGGCTTTGCGGCTCGCCTTGGTGCTATGCAGGTCGAGGCAGAGGCTTGCCAGGCCTACCTCCTTGAGCCGTTGGTAGACAACCTCCAAAGCGGCTCGCTTCTCGCTCACAAACAGCACCCGTTTGCCGTCCCGCAGCGCCTGGGCTATGATGTTCACGATCGTTTGACTCTTGCCTGTTCCCGGTGCCCCTGAACCACCAGCGTTTTGCCTCGGCGAACCTGTTCCATCACTTCGAGCTGGCTCGAGTCGCAGTCAAGAACGGGAAAGAGATCCGGCCGGGTATACGCCTCCTCAGCCCCTGCAATATCGATAGGCTCATACGGTCTTCCCTCGCGCAACCCGCATAATGCGGACACGATCGGGTGCGCTGCGGCAGTGCTCGGAACGTCCGGCGCCTCCAAATCCCGGTACATCGGAAGTTTGTAGTATTGAAAAAGAGCCAGCCATGCTTGCTCTAGAACGACCCACCCTCGACGTTGTACCAAATCTCGCACAACATCAAGGAATTGCTGAAATGCCCCGTCTGCCACCCGTTGCTGTTCGTTCCATTCAATTCCTGGCAACACCAACCCAAAGTCACGCTGAAGCCGATAGGCAAGGGCTGGGTTGACCTCGACATCGTCTTCGTGCGGCAGGAGACGGAAGGCGTCGTGTTCGAGTTCGAGTCTTACGGGTACCAGCACGAGCGGACTCTGGATTAGGGATTTGCTGTCCTCCGCCTCCTTCCACTCCAAAAGCCCTAACGCCAAGAAAAGGGTATGGACACCCTGTTCCTCGTAAATCGTTCGGTTTACGCGGCGCAGCCGTTCGAGTTTCCGGTATAGGTTCCGAAGTTCTTCAAGTCCGCCAACGGGTGGGGAGGTGTCAATCTCGCCCGGGACAATGGCAATCTGATCGTCGGGGCCGTCCCCAAGTTCGATTTCATCGATGGACAGCCCACGGGGCCTTGGAAAGCTGAGACTTCGTTCTTCTAGCGCAAGGCTGGCAAAGAGCTCCTCGGGGGCTGGGCGTTCGAGCTGAATCCTGGTAGACGACCCTCTCTGGAAGTAGAGCAGGCGGTTCCGCCCGCTGAGATCGAGCAATGCCCGCTTCCAACTGGCAATGTAACGGGCCGATCGCTGGACGGCCTCCGGAGAGGGTGGCCTACCTCGGTCGGTGCTTGCTTGGGCGGCATGCCGGTCCATAGAGTTGCTGGTCATCCTATCGGTCAACGGGCGCTTCTGTTGTGGGTAAGACCCAGCAGCCGAAAGTGAATGGCTGGCACCCGACGTCATACGAATCACCCGCCGTACCCGTTGTCGGTTGCCGCAATCTCTAGTTCGCTATTTTCTCACTCCAGTTTGGGGCCCCAGAGCGGCCGGGACCGCCGTCATTCAAGTTGGCTTACGTTCACGAGCAGGTTATACGTAAACCAACCGTCTCCGGTGATGAAGTACTGCGGGCGCGCGGTTTGCGCATCCCGGTGCAGGCCAACGCCGTCCGAAAACGGTTCGATGGTCACTACCTTGTCGTGGCGGATTCGGAAACTTTTCCCACCGCCGGTGAAATAGATATGGCGGTCCGTCACCGCCATGAGGCCCGAACCGACGAACACCCGCTCCTTTTGCTCCACGGGATATCCCTTAAAAGCGCCTACCCGGTAGTATACGCCCTTGGCGATCCGTATGCTGAAGCCCTGGGAGCCGCCTACGTACGTGCGACGCTTTCGATCTTCGTAGTATTTCGTGTCCTTGAAGGCCCATATCAGCCGTTCCGTCTTCTGAAAGTTGAACGGCAGCCTTCCTTCGACCGTGAAGCGCTGAGGGACGACACCGTTCAAAATATCTCTCAATACCGCGCCTTTCACCAGACGGGAGTACGCACCCCGCCTATCAAGCTGCTCCTGGGAGAACGAGTGCTGCCTTGCGTACTTCACGAGCCGCTGTTCTTCGCCTTCATCTAGCTGGCCGTCGTCAAGAAAGTGGTCCACAGCCCGTTCCCAACCCTCTATGAGTGCGTCCGCCACTGAGGATTCCGAATGGTAACTTTTCCGGGCGATCTCCCTCAACTCGGAATCCAAGTCGGTCCCTTGTTCACCGTTCACCAGTACCGCCGTCGCGATCGCGACCATTTGCTGATATCCGGCGCGATATTTTTTGTCGCATTCGCGGTGCTTTTTGCGAAACACACCTGCTGGCTTCCCACAGTACATGCAATCGGCCATCGACGATGGGCACCTCCTAGGGACGTCACCCCAACGCCGTGTCCGCCGGCATCACCGCCGATCAAGCGGAACAGAGGCCGTGCGCGGGCGCAAGCTTACCCATAGACATTCAGCTTTGCGGGCGTAAGGGTATAAATTGGCACCCAAGACGGTGACGAAGCAGCCAAGCACCCTTTGCCTCTACTACGCACAAAGAAAATCTATAATTTATCGTATATAACTTGTTTTCCAACTTCAATAGTTTTCGTCCCTACTCCTTCTTACACCATGGCTTCCGCTGTCTGGCCGGTCCAGCACGGTTCATGACGAGAGCTAAGTACCAAAACAGCAGTTCATCGGGCTTCGCCAGCGCGCAGTGGCGCAGATCGCACAACTTAGTCCTCAGGCACCTACGGGCGCATTCCTCCGGCGGGCCAACATCAGCGGTCACAAATAGGTCACAAAACGCACCCGGCGCTCCATTGGTCACAAAACAAGCCCCTTCGGAAACCCGCTTCCGAAGGGGCTTTTGGCTGGTGCGGGACCCGGGACTCGAACCCGGAACTTCTTCCTTGTAAGGGAAGCACTCTACCAGTTGAGTTAATCCCGCCCGTGCCGGGAAAGCCGGATGCAATATGAGTATACCCACGAAAGGGGGACGCCGTCAACGGCGGCCAACCCGTTGGATAGCGTCAACCCACTGTCGCACGGAGTGTGGGAGACCTCGCCGTTGTCCCGG
>JACDOI010000059.1 GCA_017656145.1 Bacillota bacterium
GCGTTGCTGATTCAGGTGTACTAAAAAGTACACCTGCCATCGTGATCGGTGCTGACGGCAAACCTGCACCGACGCCACCTGACGCGGGAGCAGCGGCGGGAGGTTGTCGCGAATCTGCGGGCGCAGGGGTGGAGCTTGCGGAGGATTGCTAGGCGGCTGGGGGTGGATCCGATGACGGTCCACCACGACTTGCGAGGTGTAGAAAATTCTACACCTCAAACCATCACCGGCGCCGACGGCAAGCAATACCCTGCGACGAAACCTGCGTCTCTGGTTGAAGAACCGAAAGCGGAGGCCCCTGTCCAGGTTGTCAGTTCTGATAACCTGCGCCGAGGTGTAACGTTTGTTCCACCTGCCCGGCGCCCGAGGTGGGGAAAATTCCCCACCTGCCCGAGGTGTACAAAATTGTACACCTGCCCAGGGATTGCATTTGCAACAGGTGCCCGCAGCTGTGTCGTTTGACACACCTGCCCCTTCACTGTGGCCGCGTAGGAGGCCCAAGGAGCCCGGGGCCGCATCTGATCTACCGCGGCGTTCGGGGGCGGGAGGGTAGGCCCGATTTGTACTGCCAATGTACTGCCTATCGCATGGAAAATGACGCATCTTGGCGGACGTTGGGGGAAATTTCCAGGAGCCGAGAAGCCTGTCGTGAAGCGGTTTGTGGACATTTGTGGACATGGGCCGAAAGGCCCAGGGATACCCTCACATCGTAGAGGCCGGGGGTTCGAGTCCCTCTCTGCCCACCAGTGAATAGGCCCTTGGGAGGCGGGTTTCCCAAGGGCTTGTTTGTTTCCAGGGCGCTCCCAACGTAGCAGCAGTGAAGCAACGGTGTCGTCATGCCCCAGTCCGAGGCGATCGCGCCGCTTCCAGGTGATCATCTTCTGGAAACACGTGGGGCGACGCTCCGGTCTTGGGTTGGGAAATCGCTTGGGTCGCCATGGATTTCCAGCCGTTGACAAACGGCGCGGCCCGCTCGGTGGGTCGGGCGATGACCTCCGGCACAGGCCCTTCCTGGACCAGTTCGCCGCCTACCAGAACGGCCAGGCGGTCGGCCATGAACGTGGCTTCTAGGAAATCGTGGGTGACCAGCACGGCGGTGGTTCCCGATTCTCGCAGCACGGCCTTCAGGTCCTCCATGAGGGCCGCTTTGGTGGGAAAGTCCAAGGCGCTGAACGGCTCGTCCATGAACAGAACTTCTGGCTGCAGCACCAGCGCCCGGGCCAGGCTCACCCGCTGGGCTTCGCCGCCGGAAAGGGTTCTCGCTCGCTGGCGGGCCAGGTGCCGGACGCGAAACCGCTCGAGCCACTCGTTGACTCTCTTGCTCCGCTCCTTGCGGGGCACTCCCCGAAACGAGAGACCGATGGCGACGTTGTCGAACACGGACATGTCGAGCAGAAGCGGGTTTTGAAACACGGTACTCATCCGGCGCCGCAACGACGCGGGCACTCTTGCCGGATCCACTGGTTGCCCGCGATAGAGGAGGGTACCCGAGGAAGGGGGTTCGAGCAAGGCCATCGTTTTTAGCAAGGTCGATTTCCCCGCCCCGTTGGGCCCGATGACGCCGAGAATCTCGCCTTGCCGCAATCGCAAGTGCTCCACGTAGAGAATGGACCGGGCCCGGCGCCCGCGCCCAACGAGGCAGTGAACCTCATTCAGCTCGCAGATGATCATAGCTGGCGTTCCCTCTGCTGCAACCATGTCAAGGCACCGGTGATCACAAAAGCTAGCGCCATAAGGATGAACGACAAGGCGATGGCGACGTCGAACTGTCCCCGGGACACTTCGAGAACCATGGCCGTCGTCAAAATCCGGGTTTCCCCCCGGATGTTGCCTCCCACCATCATGGACGCGCCGACTTCGGCCAGCACCCGCCCGAGTCCTGCGATGACCGCCGCGAGAATTCCGAGCCGGGCTTCCCACAAGAGGACGAGATGAGTTTGCCAGCGAGAAGCGCCCAGTGCCCGGACTTGCATGGCAAGGCGCGGGTCCAACTGCTGCAGGGCGGAGGCGGTGAGACTCGCCAGGATGGGCAAGGCCACCAGGACCTGGGCGATGACGATGGCCGCCGGCGTGTACAGCAAGGCCCATCGCCCGAAGGGCCCGGAGCGCCAAAGCAACAGCGTCACCCAAAGCCCAGCCACCACCGGGGGCAATCCCATGCCAACATTCATGACGGTGGCCAGCAGCCTGCGGCCAGGAAACGAACCCAGCGCTATGAGACTGCCGAGGGGAACCCCCACGAGCACGCTGATGAGGGTGCTCGTGCCTGCGAGCCGCAAGGTGAGCCCGGCGATCTGGTAGACCTCGGGCTCTCCTTGTATGAGCATTTGAACCGCTTTGCGCAACCCTTCCCATACAAGGTCCATGCCGCACAATGCTCCGCACCGGTAGTCCGGCGACGGGGACCGCCGCCGGGCCGTGCCGCAACCACTTTATGACGCAAGTTCCGTCATAGCCGCGCGGGATCATCACTCGGCATAGGGCACAAACAACGGCTGGCCGTACTTGTCGACGCCGAAGTCCGCGATGATGGCTTGAACTTCATCGGAAACCATGAACGCCACAAAGGCCTCCGCACCCGCACTATTGATCATCGGCGACTTCTCCGGGTTGACCTGCATGACGTGGTAGACGTTGAAGAGGATCGAATCGCCTTCCACGAGAATCTCCATGTCCCCCAAAAGGTGCCGCAGCGCAAGATACGTACCCCGATCGGTCAGTGTGTAGCCCAGGCGCTCGGATGCGACGCTGAGCGTGCGTCCCATACCTTGGCCCGTCTCGACGTACCACGGCTGGCCTTGCGGATTTACTCCGGCATCGGTCCACAAGCTCAGTTCCTTCATGTGGGTGCCCGAGTTGTCGCCCCGGGATACAAACACCGCACCGGCTTCGGCGATGCGCCGGAAGCTGTCCACGACGGGCAGGCCCCGCACGCCCGCCGGGTCGCCCGCGGGCCCGGCGACGACGAAGTCGTTGTACATGACTCGCCTGCGGTTCACGACGTGTCCGGCGGCCGCCATCTGTTCCTCGGCTGCGGGAGCATGGGTGAGGAGGACATCCGCCTCGCCCCGCTCGCCGAGGGCTAGGGCCTGGCCGGTGCCGACGGCGATGGCTTTGACTCGAAACCCGGTTTTTTCTTCAAAGAGGGGGATCAAATAGTCGAGAAGGCCGCTGTCCTGAGTGCTGGTGGTGGTGGCGAGAATGACATCCCGAGAAGCGGCGTCCGCCGGAACGGCCGCGAGCACCAAAAGCAACAACACCATTACGAGCAATCCGCGGCGCGCCCAGCTTGCCCGGCTCAACCAGTGTCCCTCCCCGGCGCGTGTTGTGGGGTAAGTAGCGATCCAGCCGGCCAGCATGGATGCGTGTTCGAGTAAACTATTTCTTACCTATCGGGAGGAATCCTGCCTATAATTTACATTAATGTATGGAGATGCAACTCGGATGTCGTCCCCGGCGCACGGCTTGCCTCTGGCCCGGCCTGGTCATACCAGTTCCAGCACGACGGCTTCCCCTTGCCTCCCGCCGCTGCAAATGGCGGCCAGGCCGAACTGGACGCCCCGGTGCCTCATCTCGATAGCCAGGGTCAAGACGATGCGGGCACCGCTGGCGCCGATCGGGTGGCCGAGGGCGATGGCTCCGCCGTTAACGTTGACGATTTCGGGATCCCAACCGCCCATGGCCAGGCTGACCAGGGTTACGACGGCGAAGGCTTCGTTAATCTCGACAAGACCGATATCCTCACGCTTGAGACCGGCTCTGGCCAGGGCCTTGTCGGCGGCCAGGGCCGGTACGGTGGCCAGGTACGGCGGGTCGGCCGAGGCGGCGCCGACGGCCCGCACCCGCGCGAGGGGAGTGCGGCCCTCGGCCCGGGCCCGATATTCCAGCATGAGAACGAGCGCAGCCGCGCCGTCGTTGATCCCTGGCGCCTTGCCTGCGGTAATGACGTGGAGAGGCCGCTCAAAAACTGCGACGAGCTGTATGAAGTCCACTGGCACGTGCAGTACACTTAAGCCGGCCTCTATGCACACGACCCTAACGGATCGGCTTTCGACGTACCGTACAAACCGATACCCCCCCTGTTTACAGCGTCACGACGCCCAGACGTCGGCTGACGCGCATGGGAAGCTTCTCGTAGCACTCGCCTACCTGGCAAACGGACGTCTTTTCTTTCTGCGGAATGGTTCCGATCTCCTAGGATTTGAAGTTTAATTTGCTATTTTGCGCCAAACGGATAACAGCCGCTGGAGAGACAGAATACCGTGCCCATATCACGGATGAAAGGAGAAGTGATGACTTTGTCGCAAGCAAACCTTCCAAACATCACACCCACCATTTCCATCAACCGCGAAGACTCCATCAACTTGATTTTGGCATCGATCGCGCTATCGGAACTCGGCCTGAGTCACATCATCAACGCCGAAGGAGAAAAGCTTCAATACATTCTCGGTACGCTGCCCGGGCTACCGCCGTCCGATCCGCCGACAATCAGCGACATCCTTACTGTCAACGAAAGCATCCGCAACATGCTAAACGACGTCACTCGGACCGAGTTTCTCCTCAGTTCCAAGCTGGCTAGCGTCTTGTCAGCGCCCACGGGCACCGGATCGACCGGCGAAACCGGGCCCACTGGGCCTACGGGACCGACGGGACCGACTGGGCCGACTGGACCGACCGGCGATACCGGTCCGACTGGTCCAACAGGACCTACCGGCGCGACCGGGCCCACTGGTCCTACCGGGCCTACCGGCGAAACCGGACCGACTGGGCCTACGGGACCGACAGGTCCGACTGGCGACACCGGACCTACTGGGCCTACTGGCGCGACCGGTGAGACTGGACCGACGGGACCGACTGGCCCCACTGGGCCGACTGGACCTCCGGGTGGAGCGGCGCTCATTCCCTTCGCATCCGGTGAGCCCGTCGTTCTCAACACGTTGCCGAACGGCAATGCGGGTATCGGCGCTTTCGTCGGGTTCGGTTCGGCAGCGCCGTCGCCGACCGCCCTTGGGCTAAACATAGACTTGACGGGATCCGTTCTCGGGCCGACGATCAACTTCGCTTTCTCGGTGCCGCGTGACTGCGTTATCACCGAGCTGGCGGCGTACTTCAGCGTCACCGTCGGTGTCGACGTGGGAGCCGGTACGCTTAACGTCGTGGCGCAGCTGTACCAGTCGACGACGCCGGACAACACCTTCACACAAGTACCCGGGGCGTTGGTGCAGATTCCGTTTACCGGCGTCATCACCCTGGGTGATTTCGGAAGCGGGATCACGCCGCTCAACGTCAGCGTCACCGCAGGCACTCGGCTCTTGCTCGCATTTGCTCTGGAGTCCGAGAACGTGCCAGGCGCCGAAGCACTGACCGGCTATGCCAGCGCCGGCTTGTTGCTGGTATGTGACAATGACAATAACGACTCCAACGGCGACTCGAACGGTAACTCCAACGGCGACTTCGGCGACGCTAACGACTTTTAGTCGTAGCCGGTCACTCGTTCGGGGCCGAGCCCACTCTCCGGAGTGGGCTCGGGCTCCCGTGCGAGCCCGCCGACTGCGGCGCCGACGCATCAGACGGCACGGGACGCGAACGAGCGGGTGCGGCCGGAATCGGTATCGGAGAACGATTGCGACGCTACTGCTCGGCGCATACGATGCGCCAGCGCAAAGAGACGGTGGCGGACGCTGGGAGGCGGAGAGCAATGCCGACGATTAGCTTGTGCATGATCGTAAAGAACGAAGAAGACGTCATCGACCGCTGCCTCAAGTCCGTACATCACCTGGTCGATGAAATCGTCATCGTCGACACCGGGTCTACGGACAAGACGAAAGACATCTGCCGCTGCTACACCGAACGCATCTTTGACTTTCCGTGGACCGACGATTTCTCCGCAGCCCGCAATTTCTCGTTCGAGCAGGCGACCGGCGACTTCATTTTTTGGCTGGACGCTGACGACGTGCTCAGCGCGGAGGACCAGGAGAAATTCAGAAACCTGAAGGAGACGCTGGAGCAGGACGTGAGCGCGGTCTCGATGGAGTATCAATTGTCCTTCACCCTGGACGGGAAGCCCAGTCAGTCGCTGCGGCGGTATCGCCTCGTCAACCGGCGCTGCTCGTTCCGCTGGGTAGGAGCGGTCCACGAGTATTTGGAAGTGTCCGGAAACCTCCTGCACAGCGACGTCGCCGTGCAGCACCGCCCCGTATCCCGCGAGCGCGATCCCGACCGCAACATACGCATTTACGAGAAAATGCTGGCGCAAGGCGTAGAGTTTAGCCCCCGGGACTTGTATTACTACGCCAACGAGCTGAAGGACCACCGCCGTTACAAAGACGCCGTTGCATATTACGAGAAGTTTCTCGCAACGGGAAAAGGCTGGATCGAAGACGTCATCGGCGCATGCAACAAGATGTCGGAATGTTACAAATACCTTGGGGACGAAGCGCGGGAGCTGGAATGGGCGCTGGAAGCGCTCAAGTACGACGCTCCCCGGGCCGAAGCGTGCTGCCGCATCGGCGACGTATTTTTCCGCAAAGAGGACTACCGCACCGCGGTGTTTTGGTACAGCGCCGCCGTGGCCGGCGCCAACCTGAAATCGGGCAAAGTCATGATGTTCGACAACAAAGCGTATTCCACGTGGGTGCCGCACCTTCAGCTCTGCGTCTCCTATTACCGCCTCGGATCGTACTACTTGTCTTATCTGCACAATGAGCTGGCGGGAAAGTACTTGCCCGACGACGAGCGCATCGCGCGCAACCGGACGCTTTTGGAACCGCTGGCGAAAAAGGAGAAAGAGGCGCTGCAACAAAAGATAGCTGCCCGCTTCCCGGAAACGATTCAGGTAGATCAGTCGGCGCCGCCGGCCGAAGCGAATCTCGCGGAACGAACCAATAGGAGGCCGGATAAGCGGTGAGCATGCCCACGATTCCTGAAGAACGATATCGGCCGACCCGCGACGAGGTCATCATCGACTTGCTCAAGTCCATCGCGATGGAGGAAACGGCCCTGGCCCATCTCATTGCCGCGGAAGCGCGCAAAGTGAAAGCGTTTGTCGGCCGACACGAAAATTTTCCCTTCGGACCGTCCGCGGCGCAAATCATCACCTTCAACGCCCAAGTGTTCAAGATGATCGACGTCATCGTCATGAAAGAGTGGCTTCTTCTGCGTAAACTGAAAGACGTCGCCGAACTGGCCGCGCTGTTTGGCCTTGATAACGATACAGGCGACTGGTGCGAGGAGTAGCGGTGATGGACCGCGATTTGCTCCGAAACGAAGGCGGTGAGGGGCGAGACGGTACGCACATTCCGCCATCGGTCGAGGCGTCGATGGAGACACTCATCCGCACAGTCAAGGAGTTCATCTTTTTGACCGCCAACACCTATCCGCCCTGGCTGTTGCGCCTGTACAAGCGCAGCTTGTACGAAGCGGCCAGCGCGGCGCGAAGGCAAGCCGTGCAAAGGCGAAGATTGCTCCGCAGCATTGGGAGGAATCTGAGCCTTCTTTCCGACGTCTCCGATCCGGAGGCGAAAGACGCTACAGCTCGTCGGCGGATGCCGGCACGTCGCTGCAAGCGCCGCTGAGCAAACGGCGTCGGCGCGGCTGCGAAAGGGGGCGTCCCGGACATGAGCGCTCCTTCCATCACGCTTTGCATGATCGTAAAGGACGAAGAGAAAACCGTGGCGGCCAGTCTGGAGAGCGCGTCCGCGATCGCCGACGACATCGTCGTCGTTGACACGGGCTCGACGGATTCGACACCATCAGTCGCCGCGCAGTATACATCCCGGCTGTATCGCTTTACATGGACGGACGACTTCGCCGCGGCCAGAAACTTCGCCATGGAACACGTCCGAAGCGAATGGATCCTGTGGCTCGACGCCGACGAACGGCTGGACGTGCGAGACGCCGCCCGGTGGAAACGGTCGTCTGCCGAAAAATCGGCCCGGGCCGACGCCCTGCTTGTTCCAATCAACAATTATTACGGACCGGTCATCGATGAACTGAAAATGCATGTGTACAGCAGTTTCCGTCTCCTGCGCGCCGCCGCCGAACTGCGTTACGTCCAGCCGATTCACGAGCATTTGGACGTGAGCCGGGACGACGTCCGGTTCGATCACGAGCCGGTGGACGGCGTCGTCATTCATCATTACGGCTATATGGACGACGCCGTCCGGCAAAAGCGAAAAGCGGCCCGCAACATGCGCCTGCTGCAAAAAGAGCGGACGCGCCCGAATTACGACCCGTGGATCGACTATCACATCGCCAGCGAGCATTATCGCCGGGGAGACTACGTCAATGCCTACCGGAATGTGAAGAAGGCGATGAAACGTTTCCTGGACATGGGCCGTTTGCCGCCCGCGCTGGCGTACAAACTGAAGTACGAATTGCTGCTCATCACGGGCAGCACGCAAAACGCGCTGGTAGGCATCGAGCACGCCGTCATGCTGTATCCGGACTACGTGGATTTGCATTACTACAAAGGGTTGTTCCAGTACGCCGCCGGCCGGTTTGACCATGCACTGAAAACGTTTGCCGCATGCCTTCGCATCGGAGAGAATAGCCGTTACTTGACGAGGAAAGGAACGGGAAGCTTCATGGCCTCATACATGATGGGCAGATGCTGGGAAGCCCTTGGGCAAGCGCATACGGCGATGGACATTTACCGGCGGCTCATTGAGGAGGTTCCCGGGTTTGAACCGCCCCTCGCCCGCCTCGAAGCCCTCCGGCGCCAAAAGGAGAGTTCGTGACATGTTACTGCCCAACATTCCGGACACGATCCTGGACGTTTCCGTTACGAGCGAAGAAACCGGCCCGATGTTGCTGTACTCCATCGCCGGCGAGGCGATGGCTCTTGCCCACATCCTCAATGCCCAGGCCGAGACGCTGCACTGCGTCATCGGTATGACAAATGACCGGGGCCGCGGCGGGCACACGCTCGCTGACGCCATGAAACTGAACGATTCGGCCCGGCAAGTCATGAACTCGGTGACGCTGAAAGAAACGCTCTTGCAAATCAAGCTGACCGACGTGAAACAATTTCTGATGCGCCATGCGCAGCCGAGGTGGACCCCAATGTCAAGATACAAAAATGGTTGTTGTAAAACTCAAAATACGCATCGATGGATTCCCTGGCCTCACGGGGTGAGGCGTACTCCTTCAGGTACACTTCTCACCACGTAGCGGGAGTACCAGTCCGGCAACACCACCTTGGAGAGCGGCCGTTCCCGGATGGCTACCTGGCGCCGCATCGTCCTGCCGGTCATCCGGCCGGCGGTGCTCGCGGCGGTGACGTTGGTCACACATTCCGGCGAATCTAAACTATAGATAGGTATTGGACTCGGACTCGTTTCCGCTGGGGGGCGCCGGCTCGCCCTTGAAGCCGCTGGCGTTCATGAGATGCGACAGGAGGGGTTCGGCCGCGCCGCCGGCGGGATTGCCCGCGGCAGGTCCGGGGATTCCCGCAGCAGACCGGATAGGAAGGCGGACCACCAGTTTCGTTCCCCGGCCGGGCGCGCTCTCGACCGCCCATGTTCCTTGCAACTGGGTTACCCTCGTGGCGATCATCGTCAACCCCAGGCCTGGCACGGTGCTTTCCGATGGAAAACCGCGCCCGTTGTCCTGCGCCGTCATGCACAGCCAACGGCCCTCGACGTGCAGCTGAACCGCGACGGCCGTCGCTCGCCCGTGCTGCCAACTGTTGGTCAGGGCTTCCTGGAGGATTCGATAAAGCGCCAGCCGAACGGGCTCCGGTATCTGATTGTTCGCCGGATCGTCCATCCGTTCGCATTCTGCGTCGACCTGGAGCGCGACCTCAACCCCGGCCTTCTGAAACTGGTGGATCAAGGAGCGAGCCGCGGGCATAAGCCCGACGCGGATGATGCTCGGATGGAGCAGATGGCTGAGCTTTCGAACGTGCTGGTGCCGGAGGTCTTGGAGGATGGTTTTGGCCTGTTCCAATTCGGCTTCGGCCTGCGCCGGGTCGCTTTCGAGGATCTCTTGGGCCCGATTCACCCGGTACAACGCCAGAACGAGCAACGTCTGAATGGGACCGTGAAGCTGCTCGGCCAGCCGGGCGTGCAATTCCTCGTGC
Source organism: Bacillota bacterium (assembly GCA_017656145.1). Taxonomy (GTDB): domain Bacteria; phylum Bacillota; class Limnochordia; order Limnochordales; family ZCTH02-B6; genus JACDOI01. The sequence goes on from JACDOI010000059.1 coordinate 10,082, forward strand.
TGGGCTAGGACGAGGCGAAGCGCCGTTTTGATGGTTTCGGACTCGGATGGGGATGAGTGCATTGTATCCCTCTCCTCGTACCCTCGCACGCTTGGGAATGAAGCGAGCGTTCCCTGAAGTTATTATTTACTGTACGGGAGCTGCCACCCGCCGGAAAGGGTGTCAGCCCCCGGGTTTGCGGGGGTATCCCCTATACCTTAGCGGCGCGCACTCGCCGCTCGCGGTGGCGCCCGGTTGGACACCAACGTACTTCAGGACAACCTGTACCCGCCGGTGAACGCTCGAATCCCCCCGGTCGAGTCCCAAGCGCTGGTAGATGAGATGGAGCTGATTTTCCACGGACTTTTCGGTCAGAAGCAGCCGCCCGGCGATGGCAGCGTTGGTGTAGCCTTTGGCGACCAGGTCGAGGATTTCCCGCTGGCGCGGCGTCAGCGACCCGATCCGTTCGTCCTCTTGGGCCCGGCCTAGGCGCAGGAGCTTGGCGTCGAGGACGACGAACCCGTCGGCTGTGGCGATAATGGCGTTCAGCAGCGCATCCCGGTTGGTCACCGCATCTTTCAGCAGGTACGAGACCGGGGCCGGCGAGCCGGATACGATCGCCTCCAATCCTGACAGGCACGCATGGTTCGAGAGCAGGACGATGCCGATTCGCGGCAGCAACGACCGAATTCTCGTAGCGAGCGCAATGCCGTTCATTCCAGATCCAAGATAGATGTCGATAACGGCGACGTCCGGCGACAACATCGGCGCTTGGGCCAACGCGGACTCTCCGTCCCCGAACGCTCCGACGATGTGGACGTATTCTTCCTCGAACAACGCTTTGCGCAGCAGATCACGGTACAGGTGTTGATCCTCGACAATGATCACCTTGCGGGCTTGGCGTCTGGCCGCTGGCATAGCCCGTTCACCTCTTTTTGGGAAGAATGTTATTAAGATTCGATGAATTCCGGCCCGTACAGTTCAACATGACGGGGAACGGTTTCGGCAAGGAGGGCCGCAGGACGTGATGGCGGAAAGCGGCGGGCTGCGGGCCGGCGTGTCTATCGAAACGCTTGACAGTTCTCTAAGGGGAGCGCGGGCGGGGCCTTTCCGGTTTCGCGCCAGTATATTAACGTTGCCGTTACCCGCGGTTGTACGGCCGAATTTTGTCGATCGATATCCAATTCCTGGTAGATGGAGTTGATCTGATTCTCGACCGACTTCTCCGTGATGTGCAGCCGGGCGGCGATGGCCGCGTTGGAATAACCGGTCGCGATCAGTGCCAGGATGTCCCGTTGCCGAGACGTCAGTTGATCCAATCGGCCGTGTTTGCCCGGGGACCTGCGGGAAAGCTGCGGATCGACGACCCGACAGCCGTCTCGGGCGCCCAGGACCGCTCGCTGCACGACATCGACATCGGCGGCCGATGTCTTGAGCAGATACGACCAGCTTGGGGCCATCTCCGGCGGCACCGAGTTGAGAAACTCCGGATAGCTGTAATTCGACAGCAGCACGATGCCAAGATTTGGCAGTTCGTGCCGGAGCCGTATGCCCAGTTGCACACCGTGGACGGGTCCACCCAGTTCGATATCGAGAATCGCGACATCGGGCCGGAGCGATGGGATGTGCCGCAACGCCGCCGGACCGTCCGCGAAATCTCCGATGACCTTGAGTTGCGGATACCGGGACAAAGCCACCTTGAGCATGTCGCGAAACAGCGCTTCATCGTCAACGATGACGACGTTGACGGGCGTGCCCGAAAAGGACTCGCCCGACCGCGGAATCCCCAAAGGTACCCACCCCCCGAGTCGTCAGTATATACGGACTATTCGGCTCAAACGATATAGATCCTTCTATCGAAATTCTAGCCGACACCGCAGGACGGATCACCGGGCGGGCCCGCTGTCTTCGGATGGATGCGAGGAAAGTTATTCGGATGGATGCGAGGAGATTTAGCTCACGCGGATTTCCGCGGTAGTCGTGCGGCCCAGCTCCACCGCAATGCCGTCGGTCGCACCGCGGGCACCGTCCCGCTCGGCTTCGATCCGGTAGCGCCCGGCAAAAAGAAGGCGAGAGGTGAACTCCCCGGCCGCATTGGTCCATTGAAGATCGACCACGACACCGTCGTCCAGCACCCGCACCGACGCGCCAGCTACCGGCTGGCCGTCGATTGCCCATACGACCCGCCCGTGAATTCGTCCGGGAGGAAGATGTTGCGTCACGGAACACCGACCTCGGTTCTTCGGACTGGTGTGGGCACAAGCCCGTCGTGAAGCACAAGCCCGTCGTGATCGGGCTTGCTCTGCCGCGAGGCAGCCAAATTCGCCACCTTGCCGTCGTTTTCCTCGGTCTCCGCGCGGCACAGCGAGCAGGTCCGGCGCGCAGCAAAGTGAAAGCCCTTCGCAAATGCTATTGCGAAGGGCCTCTTTGGTGGAGCTGGCGACGGGACTTGAACCCGTGACCTACGCATTACGAGTGCGTCGCTCTACCGACTGAGCTACGCCAGCCTAACGGGCCTAGCGTCCCCCCTGGGACACCGGCATAAAAAGTGGAGCGGATGACGGGATTCGAACCCGCGGCCCTCGGCTTGGGAAGCCGATGCTCTACCACTGAGCTACATCCGCCCGCTCTCGACTGGTGCTCCAGCACAACTTAGTATACGGGAGCCGGCGGGAAAGATCAACCCTCTTGCCGGACACGTCTGAGTCAAGCCCTTCGGGGCAGGAAGCTGATCCTCGGTGTCCGTTAGCCTG
>JACDOI010000060.1 GCA_017656145.1 Bacillota bacterium
GTCTGTCAATTTCCCTGTTCTTCCCAGGGACTGCCCCAGAACTATTGACTCATACTTTCCCATCCGTCAGCGGGACAACCTACTCTCGGAGGAAACGCGCCGCTCGAAAAAGGAGGGCCGTGGTCTGGAGTCCGGCTTGAAGCTGCCGTTGAAAACGTTTCCCGTCCCCGTTCCCATCCTCGTCGGCGGCCCGGGCCTCGCGGCCGGTGCGGCACTGCCTGAGGAGTCTTTCCTCCCCCCGGTGCCGGCCGGGGAGGCTGAGCTTCGGGGATCGGAGACGGCTCTTGTCGAGCTGGCCCGGCGCATGGAGGCCCGCGAGTGGTCCGAATGGGACTGGCACCAGCTGGCCTTGACGGCACTCCGGCTCATGGTTCGACCTGGGATTGACCGCCTCCTGGTGGAGGATCACTGCCGGGAGCGATGGCGCCAAAAGGGGGTCATTCCATACCCGTACCAGCTGGCCACTTGCCGCCGGGTCATCGCGGAAATGGGCGGCCGGGCCATTCTGGCGGACGAGGTCGGCATGGGCAAAACGGTGGAGGCCGGCATGATCCTCAAGGAGTACATGTTGCGGGGCCTCGTCCGGCGGGCCCTGATCTTGACCCCGGCTTCCCTTGTGTGGCAGTGGTATGCGGAGCTTCGGGACAAGTTCGGTCTTGGGGCGGCCATGCAGCGCAGCGAGCACGATTGGGAGCGGTGCCCGGTGTTGGTCGCCTCTTTGGACACCGCCAAGCGGCCGCCCCACCGGGACCTGGTCCACGGGTTGACGTACGACATGCTCATCGTCGACGAGGCGCACAAGCTGAAGAACGACCACACCGAAAACTGGCGCTTCGTCAGCGCCATCCGGCGCCGCTACTGCCTGTTGCTGACGGCGACGCCGGTTCAAAACGACTTGCGGGAACTGTACAATCTGGTCACCTTGATCCGTCCCGGGCAGCTGGGCACGTACCGGCAGTTCCAGAGCCGATTCATGCTCGATAAGCGAACTCCCCGCAACGCCGCCGAGCTGCGGGCCGCCTTGCGCAGCTGCATCATCCGCAACAAGCGGGGACCCGGAACCATCGAGTTTCCTCCCCGCCGGGTGCGAGGGGTACCGGTAGAGCTCTCGCCGGCGGAGCGGCGGTTCTACGACACCTTGACCGCCTTCTTGCGGGAGGAATATCACCGCTCGGGAGGGCTAGACGGGGTGCTTCCCCTCATCACCCTCCAACGGGAAGCGTGCAGCAGCGTGTTCGCCGCCATGCAGACCTTGCGGACGTTGCGGAGCCGGGCCTCCCGCCCGGGTCTCAAGAAGCGCCTGGCTGAACTGTGGGAGCTCGGGATGGCAGCGGGCCCGACGCTGGCCAAGACGGAGCGTTTGCTTGAGGTCATCGGGGAAAGCGACGAGCAGTTCATCGTGTTCACCGAATTCCGGGCGACCCAACAGTACATCCGGGCGCGCCTTTTGCAGGCCGGCATCGATACCCTGGGCTTTGACGGATCCATGTCCCCGTCGAAAAAGGAGTGGACGAGGCAGATGTTCCACCACGGCGTCCGGGTGCTGGTCAGCACCGAGTCCGGGGGCGAAGGGCTCAATTTTCAGTTTTGCCGCAATGTGGTCAACTACGACCTGCCCTGGAATCCCATGCGCCTGGAGCAGCGCATCGGCCGGGTACACCGGCTAGGCCAGACACGGCCGGTTTCCATCATCAACCTGGCCACCCGGGACACCATCGAAGAGTACATTCTCTATCTGCTCCATGAAAAGCTGAACATGTTCCACTCGGTCCTCGGCGACGTTGAGGCAGTGCTGGCCCGCCTCCGGATGCGGCGATCGTTTGAGCAGGCCATCGCGGACATCGTCCTTGACAGCGCGGACTCACAGGACGTTATCCGCCGCCTGGACGACCTGGGCGCCCGCGTGGAACGAGCCCGGACGGAAACGCGCGAGAGCGAGCTTCTAGACAAGATCTTGTGGTGATTCCCATGCTGAACCCCGATCATGCCGAACCCCGGGCTTTTGCCGCAGACGTTTTGCGACGGCTCGGCGCCCGGGTCGAACCAGACACGGGCGGTTTGCGGGCCGAGCTCACCCGGGAGCAGCTGGAAACGCTGGAGGGCCGCCCGTTGTGGACTCTCCCCGCAGGCTCCCTGATCACCTTGCATCTGGCCTTTGACCAAGCCGAAGCCGGGGGGGACGAGCGGGCCGAGCTGCTTGTGCCGGGAAGCTTTCGATTAGATCAGCTTTGCCGGGTAGCGCTGGAGCGGGGCCGGATGGGCCGGGCTTGGCTTGCTGTTCCGGGCGTCCGTGCCCGGCGTTTCCGGCCGTACCTCGTTTTCCACTTCCGCTTGACCTACGTCGGCCCGGACCCTCGGGAGCGCCTGGCGGCCGTGGCGGTCGATCTCGTGGCGGGTGAGGCGTTATTTTTGCCAAAGAGTCCTAGCCGCGTGCGCTTCCTGCCGCGGCCCGACGGTACTCCTGCTGACCCACCGCGGCTAACCTTGGGCGAGGCCCACCGGCAGGCGCTGGCCGTCCTGGCGGCCCGCATCGCGCGGGAGGACGCCGGCTGGGCCAGGGCCGCCCGGCTGCGGATCGAACGGGAGCGAGAAGCCATCATCGCCTTCTTGCACACCAGCGAGACGAGCGAGGGCGAACCCCCGCCGTGGCTCAAGGCGCGGCTTCGGGAACTCGACGAAGCGGCCCGGCCTGAAATCCGGGCCCGGGCGGAAGCTGTCACCCTGTTGTATTTGCCTCTGATTGCCGGGGAACCCTCCGGCAGGCTGTACAACCCCGTCTTCCGCCGGACGGTCCCGCCGGACCCACCGGCAGAGCCCGGTTGAGCCGGCGGCCGCCGTCCTCCTCGGCTCAAGAGGGCTCAAGAGCGCCCGGGATGCGGTTGGCCGAATCCGTGCGCGAGGTACAAGTCCCGACGACGGCAGTAGTTCGTCACCCCCCGGGCGACCCGCTCCCGCTCTTCCGGGGTCAGCGGGCGCACCACCCGGGCCGGCACGCCCATGGCCAAAACACCTGGAGGAATGGTGGCCCGCTCGGGCACCAACGCACCGGCGGCCACTACCGCTCCTTGCCCTATCCGGGACCCGGAAAGCAATGTGGCGCCCATGCCGATGAGCACGTCGTCTTCCACCGCGGCGCCGTGGATGATGGCCGCGTGGCCCACCGTCACCCGCCGGCCCAGCTCTACTGGGTAGCCCTCGTCGGTGTGCATGATCGCACCATCCTGGATGTTGCTGTCTTGACCGATACGGATCGGCTCGATATCGCCCCGCAACACGGCGCCGAACCATACGCTGACGCCGTCCGCGAGCGCCACGTCGCCGACGATGACCGCGTTGTCGGCGACAAACACTCCCTTGCCCATCACCGGCTCCTTGCCGGCCAGCGACCGGATCATCATGCGAGCCCCTTCCCTGTTGGATCAACGTCAGGGGGTTCGCCGGACAGCAAGCGATCTCCTCTGGATGCGGCGGCCCTCGGCCCACCAGGTTGGAGCCCGCCGGGCTTATCCTGCCAGAAACCGGGCCATGGCCGCGCACGAACCGCAAACGAGCTCCCGGCAGGCCGGGCAAACGTCAAGAGTCCCCAGGGCTGTTGCGGAAAGGGGACAACGGCTCTCGCACCTGCCGCACAGCAGGGCCCCGCAGAGGTGACACTCCCCTTGCGCGCAGCTTCGGCAGACGGGCCGGCCGCAGGCCCGGCACGGCCCGAAGCAGCGGGAACAGATCAGCTCGCCGGCCTCGCACAGGTAGACCTCCCGCATCGGCCTATCGCACGCCTCGCAACGGAGATCGACGCATTGCTCCCGCAAGGGATCGTAGTAAAACACCGCCTCCCGGCGGGAAGGGCCCAACATCTTGTACCGCAGTTCCACCCGGGGAACCCACAAGAGCGCCGCGCCGGCAAGCGTCGCCTCGGCTCTGACCTGGTAGTTGCGGCGCATTTCCTCGATGCGCCGCTTTTGGTCCGCCGCCAGCTCGTCCAAAACCCGGCGAATCCGCGCCTCAAACGCCGAAGCCGCAGCCGAGGAGTCCTCCCCCGAATCGTCTTCCCCGGCGGGCGCGGTAAGCGACCCCGTCAAGGACCGGCGCAGCCTGAGGCGATTGCGGATTGCCTCCTGTCGGCGCCATTGTTGAGCGACGGATTCGAGAGCCTCTTCCCGCAGTCCGCGGTAGTAGTCCGCAATCCTGTCCAGTTCCCTAGCAAGCCGCGCGCGGGCAGCCTCCTGGTAAGGACCTGATCGGGCTTCGGCCACCATCGAGACATGCCGGCACGCCTGACGGTACAACCGCTCAACCGCATACGTCCCGGACGATTGCTCGGGCGTAAAGTCTGCGGCACCGTCAAGGGGAGGCAACGGAACGGATTCCTCCGTGAGCGGATCGACCAGCACGGCGATCAGCTCTTCACCGGCTTCATCGGACCGGAAGGTAAGTTTGAACCAGAACGCCACGTGCCGCTGGTGGACGATCCGCCGGCCCAGCTCCCGAACGCGGGCGTTCGGAAACCGGAGTTCGTTGAGCCGGCGGACCATGCGGGCCGCCGCCGGATGGTCCAGCCCGGTTTCAGGTTCCAGGACGCTTTGGGCGAACTCCGGATCGACGCCCAACGGATGGAGGATACTGGCCACCGGAACCGCGCGGCGGTACTCATCAACCGCTCTCGCCGTCCAACACCTCCCGGTTGCGGCGCTCGGCCCTTTCCCACGCGGTCCGAGCCGCTTCAAGCCGCCGGCCCACGTCCGCCAACCGGCGCTCGAGATCTTGTTCGTCGGCCGACTCCAGCACGATGCGGCCGACGGTCCCCGCCAGCCCTTCCGGTTCTTGGGCGAGAATCACGTCCAAATCGCCGATGACCTGTTGAAACAGCCGCAGTTTTTCGCAGAGCAACCGGTACACATGGGCATCGACCGTTCCGCCGGATACGAAGATGGTGATCAATACGTCTTGGGCCTGGCCCAAGCGGTGCACGCGCCCGATGCGCTGCTCCACCCGCATGGGGTTCCACGGAAGATCGTAGTTGACCACCGAACGGCAAAACTGCAAATTTTGGCCTTCCGACCCCGCATCGGTGCTGATGAGAACGCCGCCCTCCCTGCGGAAGCGCTCAACGGCGTTCCGCCGCTCCTCCCGGTTCAGGCGACCGTGGAAGACCGACACCGGCACGCCCAGGGATCCGAGCTCCCGGGCTAAAGCCGTTTGGCTGGCGCGGAATTCGGTGAAAACGACGGCCGGTTCATGCAGCGCTTTGACCCGATCGACCGCGGCCGTAAGTCGCGCGGACCTCCCGCTGAGTTCTTCGGCCCGGACGGCGAGGCGCCGCGCCGTTTGCCGGAAGCGGTCATCCAGCCTTGAATGGGTTCCGAACGTTTGGAGCGTGCGGGCCGCGGCCTCGGGGCTGCTCGATAGCTCCCGCAATAGCAGAATGAGCGGAAAAAGCGTCGCCCGTTTCCGATCGCTTGCGGCGTACACGTCCCGGGCGAATTGGACGACCTCCGCGTAAAGCCGCCGTTCCTCCGGGCCAAGTTGTACGGGAACCGCCGTAACCGCCCGGCGGGGAAGGCGGATGAGCGCGTCGCGACGCGTTGAGCGGACCATCACTTCCGCGAGCCGCGACTTCAGCCGCCCCAGTTGCCGGGGAGATCGCCGGTCGAACATGTGCTCCCGGCGGAAGGCGGAGTACGTTTGGAGCAAGCCGGGCTTTAGGAGCGTCAGCAAGTTGTACAGTTCCTGCAAGTCGTTTTGGATTGGGGTGGCGGTCAACAGCAGCAAGTATTTCTTCCGGAGGCCGTCCACGAACCGCCAGCTCACGGTGTGCCGGTTCTTGAGACGGTGGGCTTCGTCGACGATGACCATGTCCCACGCCACCGCCTGCACGCGGCCTGCGTGCTCCGGCCGCCGGGCGGTGTCGAGGGACGCGATGATGCAGCCGGCTTGTTCCCACCCATCCGGGTGGCGGTTGATGGAGCACGATATGGACAGCCTGTTTTCCAGCTCCTCGCGCCACTGAACCACCAGGGATGCCGGCACCAGGATGAGGGCCCGGCGGACCAGTCCCCGAACGAGGTACTCCTTGAGGATAACCCCGGCCTCGATGGTCTTGCCAAGGCCCACCTCATCGGCCAACAGGGCCCGGCCCCGCATATCCCGGAGGACCCGCAAGACGGCCTGCCGCTGGTGCTCGTACAGTTCCAAGTTCAGCGTTTGCAACGACAAAAGCCGGTTGAACCCCCGGGTAACGCTCAGGCGCTCGGCCCGCATGCGCCGTTCCATCCGGTTCCACGGTTCAAACCGGCCCTGCTGGAGAGCGGCCAGCACGTGCTGATCTTGTTGCCCGAAGACGACGTCCACCGGCTGGGCCTCCCGGGCGTAGTATGCCCTGCCGTTGCGGCTCAAACGCCGCCCTGTTCCCGCAGAACCTCGGACACTGCATGGGCCAGCATCCGGGCCGCTTCCCGGGCTTCCTCTACGGTGTTGTAGCGCTGGTCGCCGATGAACGCCTGGACGGACCGAGGATGCAGGCGGCCGTTATAATCGGACGCTTGGACCCGGATTCCTCTGGACAGGCCGGGGTACAAAGCGTCCATCTTGGCCTTGAGCGCCTCGGCAAACGCAGTGTTTTCCCGCGCGTACGGATTGTTCTGATCTCCCACGACCAGGAGAATGCGGGCGACGGGCCTGCCGCCCACGGTCGCGGTGGTGAACTCCCGGCCGACCTCCTGGGCGATCGCGTCCCGGTGGATGTCGATGACCGCGGCCACCGAACCTTGCTCCCGGATGAGGGTGCTCACCGCCTGGGCGGCGTTGGCATACGCCTCACCCCAGCGGGGATAGTCGTACACGGCCGTATGGTGCACAACCCGCAGTCCCCGCCCCTCCAGAGACTGGGCCATCGCCTCGCCCACTTCGACCACGTGGCCGGGCCGGCCGTCCCGGGCATGGGGCTCGCCTGGGCCGTAGTTTTCCGTGGCGTGGGTATGGTAGACGACGACCGTCGCCGTCGACCGCTCGGGCGTGACCGGTTGGGACGCCGGAGGCGCGGGTGCGGGCGTGGGGGCGGTGGGAGGCGGTGCGATGCGCGTCTGGACCGTTTCCAAACCTTGTCCCGGCCCAAACCCGAGCAGCCGGGCCCCTGCCACTGCCACCGCCACCAGCGCCACGAGGATGAACAACAGCCCAGGCCCGTTGGATTCCTGAACCTTGGAAAACCGCGGCATCGTCGGCTTTTTCCAGCGTGCCACCGCCATCTCCCCCTTCCGGGCCAACTGTATGCCCAGGGGAGACAGGATATGCCGGAAAGACCCATCAATCCGTAGCCGCCAGCCGGACCAGTATCCGCTCCAACTCCTCCAAGGCCTGGCCGTAACCGGCCCAGTCGCCCGCGCTCAACCGTTCCCGGGCCAGCTCGTAAGCCGCCAGGGCTTGCCGGGCCAGCTCCTGCCATTCTTCGCCGGCCCTGGACCGCAAGGCCCCAGGACCGGGGACCGCAGGTTCGGGCCCGGAGTCGGACGTTCCTCCCTGTTGCGGAGCCGGGGCCGGCGTTCCAGCGCGGGCGTCTCCTGCGCCCAAGGGCACGACCTCCCTCAAAGCACCGATGAGGGTCGGGTGCATGCCCAAACGGTCGCCTGTCGCGGCGATGACCCGGACAAGCTCGGGCAGATCTCCGGTTTCAGCCTGCAAGAAGATGGGTTTGATGTACAGCAGGCTTCGTTCCACCGGAAGGACCAGCATATTGCCCCGGATGACTTGGGAGCCCCGCTGGGCCCACAGCGTCAACTCCTGCGAAATCTCCGGATGCTGGTCGATGCGGGCTTCGATCTGCATCGGTCCGTAGATCAGCTCGTCTTTCGGAAACTCGTACAAGAGCAGCTTGCCGTAGTTGTCGCCGTCCATGCGGGCCGCGAGCCACGCGATCATGTTGTTGCGCTCCGCAGGCGTAAACGGCAACATGAGCACCATCTCGGGTTGCTCGCCGTCCAGCTGCACCAACACGTAGTAGGGCGCCATCGTCTCCTCCCGGAACGGCCCGTCGCCTTCGGAGCTGTAAATTTCCCGGGCGAAGCGCCATACGTCCTCCCGGTTATAAAACACCGTCGGGTTCGTCATGTGATATGTGGCCAGCATCTCCGCCTGCAAGGTGAACAAGTCCTCCGGATAGCGCACGTGCGCCCGCAGCGCCTCGGGCATGTCCGCGGCGGGCCGCAAAAGTCCCGGGAACATGGCATCGTATGCCCGAATGACGGGGTCGCGGGGGTCAAACACATAGAAGTTCACCGCGCCGTGGTACGCATCGACGACGGCCTTGACCGAGTTGCGCACGTAATTTGCCCCCCAGCGGGGATGGGGCATCGCGTACGGAAAGCCTTGGGCCACCGTGTAAGCGTCGATCATCCAGAACAGCCGCCCGTCGGCCAGCACCGGGTAGGGGTCCCGGTCGAAGACGAGGAACGGTGCAAGCCGCCTCACCCGCTCCATAATGTTGCGGCGGAATAGCACCCGGGTCGTTTGGGTGATCTCATCAGAGAGAAGGAGGTTGGCGGTGCGAAACCGGGCTGCGAACACCGCCCGCCGGAACATCGAGTTCAGCGGAATTCCGCCCGCTCCCCGGTAGGTGGAGCGGACATTGTCGTCCCCGGAGGGATAGCTGAACTCAAAGTCCGGGGTACGGGTTCCCACGATGACGTAGTGGTTCGTCAGCTGGCCGAAGTAGATTTCCGGACGGCTGACCGCCAGATCCGAGTCCCGCGGCCGCGGCGGGATGTCGGCCAACAACAACCGGGGCAATCCCTGGGCGGTCTGCTCGCCGACGGAGCTGACAACCACCCCGTATCCGTGCGTGTACTGCAGGTGACGGTTCACCCAGGTCGGGTTGCTGATCTGGGCGAGATCCAGCTCCCGCACAGCCAGCATCACCTGGCGGAGCCGGCCGTTGATGGTGTACCGGTCGACGTCAACATCCGGGAACGTGTAATAAAACCGGATGGCCTGCAACTGTTCGAGCGTCCGCAAAAGCGGCCGCCAATCCCACAGGCGGATGTTGTCCACCAGATCCGGCCGGGATTCCAGGTCTTCCCATGTCAGGCGATTATCGACTGGAAATGGTCGCTGCTCCACCCTGTCCAACCCGTAGGCAAGTCGCGTGAATTCGAGGTGATGCTCGATAAACGGCCTTTCCCGCTCCAGCTCATTCGGCTCCACGACGAACCGCTGCACGACAATGGGGTAAACGCCGCCGAACAACACCGCCGCAAGAGCCCAGGCGGTCCCCGTCGCGATGAGCGCCTTGCGGTAGAGCCTTCTCGTGCCCAAAAGTAGAAGGGCGGCAAACGCCGCGGCCAGTACCGACAACACTTGAAGCGCCGGCGCCCGCGCGTGCCAGTCGGTGTACGTCGCGCCGAAGATGACGTCGCTCGATGTTGCAAGGGGCAGCTCAAGCAACGAAAGCCGGTAGCCGGCGACTTTAAGCAGCACAAACAGCGCTGCGAGCACAAAAAGGTGCCGCCGCGGGCCGTCGGCCAAAAGCACCCCGCTTCCCCGCCACTCCACGGCCCGGGCGACGGCATATACGGCCACCACCAGCGCGGACGAAAGAACGAGCACCGACGTTAACGTCCCGAGCAAAAGGCGCAAAAACGGCAGCTCGAAGACGAAAAACGCCACATCCCGGCCAAACAGCGGATCGGAGATGCCGAAGGGCTGCCGGAAGACAAACCGGGCCACCACATCCCAACGGCCGGCTAGGGGCTCCGACGAAACGACGCCGATGAGGCCGGCCGCCAAAATCATCCCCCGCCGCACAAATCGCCAGCTGAGAAACGGGGGCACCTCGCCCTTGAATCGGAACACGGCCCGGGCCACCGCCGGTTGGGTCAACCGAACGTTGACGTATGCGATGAGGGCCAATACCAGCAAGCCGCCCAGCCGCACTCCCCAGGGCCACGCCACAAGCCGCACCAGCACTCCCGGTTGCCCCAGCTCTTGGAACCACCACCACTCGGTGATGACATGGGCCGACGCCAACACCAAGCCGGCGGCCAAAAGCGCCACAAGGATGGCCCATCTGGCGACCCGACGCACCCGGTCCATCATCCGCCCCTGCCTCCCGGCTTTCGGCACCTCATTGTTCGCGCTTGGTCGCTTCGGCCAGAAGCGTCTCCAGATCCCGCGCGCTGAACCGGTAATGTTGCGCGCAGAAATGGCACACCAGTTCCGCCGAGCCGTCGCTGTCCAACATGTCCCGGAGCTCTTCTTCGCCCAGGGCCACCAGGGCCCGCTCAAACCGCTGCCGGGAGCACCGGCAGGAAAACCGCACCGGCAGGCGCCGCAGGATTTTCACGTCCAAGTCTTGGGCCACGGCGCCGATCAGGTCGTCGGGACCCTGGCCCGCGTCGATCGCGCGCGATACCGGCGGCAGCGCGCGGGCCCGCTCCTCCAACATCGGGATCAGCGTCTCGCCCGCGCCCGGCAACAGTTGAACCAACAGCCCTCCGGACGCCCGCACCCGGCCGTCGGTGTCCACCAAAACCCCTACTGCGACCACCGATGGCGTCTGCTCGGAGTACATGAAGTAGTGGGCGAAGTCTTCGCCGATCTCGCCGCTGACCAGCGGAACATACCCACGGTACGGCTGGCCCACTCCCAGATCCCGCACGATGTGCAGCATGCCGCGCCCAATCGCCCCAGCGACATCCAGCTTGCCTTTGGCGTTGGCCGGCAGGTGGACGTGCGGGTTTCCGACATAACCCCGGACCCGTCCTTGCGGGTCGGCATCGGCCCGTACAAACCCGAGGGGACCGTCCCCCGCGATCTCGACGAATACTCGCTGGGAGTCTTTGAGCATGGCGCCAAGAAACGCCGAAACCGTCAACGTCCTGCCCAAGGCCGCTGCAGCCGTCGGGTACAGATCGTGGCGCCAGCGGGCCTCTTCGGCGGTCCGGGTCGTGACCGCGGCCAACGCCCGCACGCGCCCGCCGGCCAACAGCGCCTGGACCAGCTCATCACCGTTGCCGTGCGCCGCCATCGACACCGATCACCTCGCGCGGCTTGCTTCCCTGATAGGGTCCGACGATGCCCCGCATTTCCATCATGTCGATGAGCCGGGCTGCCCGGGAATAGCCGATGCGGAATCGGCGCTGCAGCAACGATACCGATGCCTGGCCCACCTCCCGCACCAGGCGGACGGCGTCGTCGAACAGCTCGTCGTCCATATCCGCGTCGGTGCCCGGCTCCTCCTCCGGAGGAGCCAAGACCGCTTCGATGTATTCGGGTTCGCCCTGCCCGCGCCAATAATCGGCCAGTTCTTCCACTTCTTGATCGGAAATCCACGCTCCCTGAGCGCGTATCGGCTTGGGAGCCCCGACCGGGTAAAACAGCATGTCTCCCTTGCCCAGCAGGCGCTCCGCGCCGGCCATGTCCAAAATGGTCCGGGAGTCCACCTGGGAGCTGACCGCGAACGCGATGCGGGAAGGCACGTTGGCCTTGATCAGCCCGGTGATGACGTCCACCGATGGCCGCTGGGTGGCGATGATGAGGTAGATCCCCGCCGCGCGGGCCATCTGGGCCAGGCGGCAAATGCTGTCCTCCACGTCGGCCGCGGCCACCATCATCAAGTCCGCGAGCTCGTCGATGATGACAACCAGGTACGGCAGGTAAGGATCCGCTCCTTCAGGTCTCCGGGCGCTGCGGTTGTAACCGTCGATGTTGCGGACGCCGGCTTCGGACAACAGCCGGTAACGGCGCTCCATCTCCTTGACCGCCCACCGCAGGGCCCCCGCCGCCTGCCGGGGATCGGTCACCACCGGCGCGATCAGGTGTGGGATCCCATCGTATACCGATAGTTCGACACGCTTTGGATCGACCATCATCATCTTCACCTGGTCCGGCGTGGCCTTAAAGAGCAAGCTGGCGATGATGCTGTTCAGGCAAACGCTCTTGCCGGATCCGGTAGCCCCGGCGATAAGCAAGTGCAAAACCCGCGAGAGGTCGGCCACTATCGGGTTCCCCGCCACGTCCTTGCCGACGGCAATGGTCAAGGGCGACCCCGAACCGGAAAACTCCTCGGATTCAAGGATTTCCCGCAACAGCACCGGAGTGGTTTCCCGGTTGGGCACCTCGATGCCGACGACGGATTTTCCCGGAACCGGCGCTTCGACCCGCACCCCTGCAGCGGCGAGATTGAGCGAGATGTCGTCCGCCAGCCCGACGATGCGGCTCACCTTGACCCCGGGCGGCGGCTGCACCTCGTAGCGGGTCACTACCGGCCCGCGGCTGACGCTGACCACCCGAGCCTGAATGCCGAAGCTGGCCAAAGTTTCCTCAAGCTGCTGGCTCCGGTCATCGGACTCTGGGGCCGGCTTCGAGCGGCGGCTAGCCTTTGGCCGGGCCAAAATGGACATCTGGGGCATGCGGAAGGCCGACTCCCCGTCGCCGTCGCCGGCCCGTTGCCGCCGGGCCGGGCGCTCCCGAACCTGCCGCACGACCCCGTTAGCGGTCTCCGGCGAAACCGCCCGGGGTTCCGCGCCTTTTGGGGCGATCACTTCCGCATCCCGTGGGGGTGGCGGCGGCTCCACGGGCCGCCGGCGCGGTAGCGACCATCGGAACTTGAGCCGCGGCAGCCGACCCAGGCGGCCGCACGCCTCCCCCCCCACAACCCCCCGCGCGGTGAGCCACGAGCGCTCCGCC
>JACDOI010000061.1 GCA_017656145.1 Bacillota bacterium
CCCCTTTCGCCCCCGGTTTCCCCCCAAACCCGTCCCCGTCCCGGCCGGGGCCGGCCCGGGGGGGGGGCCCGGGGGGGGGCGCCGCAAGTCCGGACCATGCGCCCCGGGCGCCCGCTTGCCGCATGGCCTCGTATTCGGCCAACGACCGGACTTCCACCGGGCGGCCGCCTGCCCGGTCGCGGATGACGTCAAGCAACGCCCGGGCTGTATCCAGCGACGTCACGCACGGAACCCGGAACTCCACCGCCGCCCGGCGCATCCGGAACCCGTTGCGGGCCGGCAGGCGTCCCCGGGTCGGAGTGTTGATCACCAGGTCGATCTGCCCGCTCTGGATGAGCTCGACGATGTCGGGCCGGGCTTCGCCGATCTTGGGCACCACGTCTACTGGAACGCCCCGTTCCCGCAAGTAGGCGGCGGTGCCGGCGGTGGCCACCACCCGGAAGCCCAGCTCCACGAAGCCCGACGCCAGCGCGACGCCTTCGGGCTTATCTTTGTCCGCCAGGGTGATGAGCACCGTTCCCTGGGTCGGGACTACCGCTCCGGACCCGGCCAGGCCTTTGTACATCGCGTGCGCGGGATTCGGGTCAAGCCCCAACACTTCCCCGGTGGACTTCATCTCGGGGCCCAGGAAGACGTCGACCCGCCCCAGCTTCTCAAAGGAAAAAACCGGCACCTTCACGGACATGTACGGGGGCGGCGGCAACAGCCCGTCCGGGTACCCCATGCCCGCCAACGTTTCGCCCAGCATGACCCGGGTGGCCAGGGCAACCATGGGCACTCCGGTGACCTTGCTCATGATGGGCACCGTGCGGCTGGCCCGGGGGTTGACTTCGAGCACGTACAACTTTCCCTCATGGAGCACGTACTGGACGTTGAGGACCCCTTTCACCCCCAACGCCAGCGCGATGCGCCGGGTGTAGTCGACGAGCTGCTCGATCTCGTCCCTTGTCAAGGTCGTGGGCGGAAATACCGCCACGCTGTCCCCCGAGTGCACCCCGGCCCGCTCCACGTGCTCCATGATGCCGGGAATCAGCACTTGCTTTCCATCCGCGATGGCGTCGACCTCAATCTCCTTGCCCGGCAGGTAACGGTCGACCAGCACCGGGTATTCAGGCGTCACCTTCACTGCGTACTTCATGTACTCCAAAAGTTCCTGTTCGTCGTGGACGATCTCCATCGCCCGGCCGCCCAGCACGTACGAGGGCCGCACGACCAGCGGAAAGCCGAGCTTCAGCCCGATGCCCATCGCTTCCTGGATGGACGTTGCGGTCGCGCCTTCCGCTTGGGGAATGTCTAGCCGGCGCAGAAGCTCACCGAACTTCTCCCGGTCCTCGGCCAGGTCGATGGATTCCACCGGTGTGCCCAGGATGGGGACTCCCGCCCGGGCCAACGGGCCGGCAAGGTTGATCGCGGTCTGACCGCCGAACTGAACGATGACGCCCGCAGGCCGCTCCCGGTCCACCACGGCCAAGACGTCTTCTTTGGTCAAGGGTTCGAAGTACAGCCGGTCCGAGGTGTCGAAGTCCGTGCTCACCGTCTCAGGGTTGTTGTTGATGATGACGGCTCGAAACCCCGCCTCCCGAAGCGCCCAGACGGCGTGCACCGAGCAGTAGTCGAACTCCACCCCTTGCCCGATGCGGATCGGGCCAGAACCCAAGACCAGCACCGTCTTTTCCGCCGAGCTCTCGGCCTCATCTTCCTCGCCGTAGGTGGAGTAATAGTAAGGGGTCGCGGCTTCAAATTCAGCTGCACACGTGTCGACCGTCTTGTAGGCCGGTGCGATCCCCCGCTTCCGCCGGGCCCGGCGCAGGTCGTCCTCGCTCACGCCTGCGAGGGCAGCCATTTCCCGGTCGGCCATGCCGATCCGCTTGGCCTCCCGCACTATCTCCCACGCCCGTTCGTCCCAGCGGTCAACTCCCCCCAGCGACTTCAGCTCGGACATTCGCCGCTCCATGGCCACGATCCGCTCCAACTTGGAGACGAAGAACGGGTCGATCGCGGTCGCCCGGGCCACCTCCTCCGGGCTGATCCCCCGGCGCAACGCTTCCGCCATGACAAACAGCCGCTCGTCGTCCGCGGCCGGCAGGCGGCGCCGCACTTCCTCGTCGGTCCAGCCGTCCATCCCCGGAAGCCGAAGCCCGTTGCTGCCGATCTCCAGCGAGCGCACCGCCTTGAGCAGCGCCCCCTCCAGCGACCGGTCGATGGCCATGACTTCCCCGGTGGCCTTCATCTGAGTTCCCAGCACCCGGTCCGCGGTGACGAACTTGTCGAAGGGCCAGCGGGGAATTTTGACGACGACGTAATCCAGGGCCGGCTCAAAGCAGGCGGTCGTCCTGCCGGTAACCGCGTTGGGGATTTCGTCCAGGCGCAGGCCGACCGCAATCTTGGCCGCCACCCGGGCGATGGGGTATCCGGTCGCCTTGGATGCGAGGGCGCTGGACCGGCTGACCCGGGGGTTGACCTCGATGACGTAGTAGTCCATGCTATCGGGCGACAAGGCGAACTGGACGTTGCACCCGCCCTCGATGCCCAATGCCCGGATGATCTTCAGCGCGGCCCCGCGCAGCATCCAATATTCCTGATCCGAGAGCGTCTGGGTAGGGGCTACCACGATGCTGTCGCCGGTGTGGATGCCGATGGGATCGATGTTTTCCATGCCGCACACCGCAATGCAGTTGTCGGCCCCGTCCCGCATGACTTCAAACTCGATTTCTTTCCAGCCCGCAACGCTCCTCTCCAGCAACACCTGGTGGATGGGGCTTGTGCGCAAGCCCCGGCGGACGATCTCGTCGAACTTTTGCGGCGTCGTCGCGATGCCGCCCCCCGAACCGCCCAGCGTGTAGGCGGGACGGATGATGATCGGAAGCCCGATATCCGCAAGAAATGCCCGGGCTTCATCAAGGCTCGATACGATACGGCTTTCGGGCACCGGTTCGCCGATCTCGGTCATGGTCCGCTTAAACAGTTCCCGGTCCTCCGCCCGCTGAATGGCGGAAAGCGGCGTGCCCAACAGGCGGACCCCAAGCCGCTCCAACACTCCCCGCCGGGACAATTCCACCGCCATGTTGAGTCCGGTCTGCCCGCCCAAGGTCGGCAACAGCCCGTCGGGCCGTTCCCGCTCCACCACCTGAGCGACCAGATCCGGCACCAGCGGTTCGATGTACACCCGATCGGCGATGTGGGTGTCGGTCATGATGGTAGCCGGATTGGAATTGATGAGAACGACTTCGATGCCCTCTTCCCGCAAGGCACGACACGCCTGAGTGCCGGCGTAATCGAACTCCGCGGCCTGGCCGATCACAATAGGGCCGGAGCCGATGACACACACCTTGCGCAAGCTTCCATCTTTGGGCAACGGGTTTCACCTCAATTGCTGGCCGCTGCCAGCGCGGCTTCCAAGATCTCCAGGGCCTCATCGAGCTCGTCCCGGCCAACGATGAGCGGAGGCAACAGCCGCAGCACCGACTGGCCGATGGCGTTGACGAGCAGTCCCCGGGATTGGGCCTCGGCTTGTACCCGGGGCGCCAGGACCCCCGCGAGCTCAAGGCCCACAAGAAGGCCCATGCCCCGCACCTCGGACACGCAGTCCAGCCGGGCGGCCAACCGTTCCAAGCCCCGGCGCAAGTAGTCCCCGGCCTCTTTCGCCTTCGCGGGCAAGTCTTGCCCCACGATGGTATCGAGAACGGCCAGGGCCACCCGGCAAGCGAACGGATTGCCGCCGAACGTCGATGCGTGCGCGCCCGGCTCGAAGGCCGCAGCCACCTCTTCCCGGGCCAGCATCGCGCCAATGGGCACGCCGCCCGCCAACGCTTTGGCCAGCGTCAAGATGTCGGGCCGCACCCCGTAATGCTCAAAGGCGAACAGCCGGCCCGTCCGTCCCAATCCCGTCTGCACCTCGTCCAAGATGAGCAACAGCCCGTGCCGGTCGCACAGCTCCCGCACGCCCTTGAGGTAGTCGGGCAGGCACGGGTGGACGCCGCCCTCGCCCTGCACCGGTTCCAGCATCACCGCGACCGTCTCAGAATCGATCGCGGCCGCAAGGGCGGGGAGATCGTTGAGAGGCACGTGGACAAACCCTTCAGGCAACGGCTCGAACCCGGCGCGGTACTTGGGCTGGCCCGTCGCGGCCAGCGTTCCCAAGGTGCGCCCGTGAAACGAGTTCGCCGCGCAGATGATCTTGTACCGGCCCCCGCCCGCCCGCCGGCCGAAACGGCGGGCCAGCTTGATGGCCGCCTCGTTGGCCTCGGCACCGCTGTTGCAGAAAAACGCCCGCTCCAGCCCCGAAAGTTCTGCGAGGCGCGCGGCCAGCTCCGCTTGGGGGCCGATGTAGTACAAGTTGGACGTGTGCAAGACATAGTCTGCGGCCTCCCGGATCGCCGCCGTTACTGCGGGATGGCCGTGCCCCAAGCTATTGACCGCCAGCCCTCCGACAAAATCCAGGTACTGGCGTCCCTCAGTGTCCCATACCCTGGCGCCCTCGCCTCGCACGAGAGCCAGCGGCAGGCGACTGTACGTCTGCATGACGTGGCGGCCGGTAAGCGCCTGGATCGATGCGAAATCGCGGTTCATGTCAGGTCACCACCATGGTGCCGATGCCCTTGTCGGTGAAGATCTCAAGCAAAAGCGAGTGAACCCGCCGGCCGTCGATGATGTGCGTTCTGGGAACCCCGCTGTCCAAAGCCTTGATGCACGCCTCGACCTTGGGGATCATGCCGCCGGAAATGCGCCCTTCCGCGATGAGCCGCCGGGCCCGCTCCACTTCCAGCGCCGAGATGAGCGAATCGGGATTCCCTTCTTCGGCGAAGATGCCCTCCACGTCGGTGAGCATGATCAGTTTGTCGGCCTTGAGGGCCGCCGCCAGGTCGCCGGCCGCTGAGTCGGCGTTGATGTTGTAGCTCTTGCCGTCCAGGCCCGCCCCGACGGAAGCGATGACAGGGATGTACCCTTCCCGGCAGAGCAAATGCAGCAACGGCGCATTGACCGACTCCACGTCTCCCACAAGCCCCAGCTCCGGCGAGCGGGGACGAGCTGTCATCAAGTTGCCGTCGTGCCCGCACAAGCCGACGGCCTTGCCGCCGTACCGGTTGATCAGGGCCACGACGTCTTTGTTGACTTTGCCCGCGAGCACCATCTGCACGATCTCCATCGTGTCGGGATCGGTCACCCGCAGCCCGTTGACAAAGCGGGGCTCTTTGCCTACCCGCCGCATCCACTGGGAAATCTCGGGCCCGCCCCCGTGCACCAGCACCGGATTAACGCCCACGTACTTAAGGAGGATGACGTCCAGCACGACCGCCTTCTTGAGCTCCGGGTCGGTCATGGCGCTGCCGCCGTACTTGATGACGAACGTTTTGCCGAAAAACGTCCGGATGTACGGGAGGGCTTCGATGAGCACCTCCGCCTTTTCGACCAGTTTCTCCTCGTCCACCGCCGGCCCCCCGTTCACGTCCGATAGCTCGCGTTGATCTTCACGTACTCGTATGTCAAGTCGCACGTCCACACCGTAGCCGACGCCGGACCCGCCTTGAGGTCCACCGTCAGCACCACGTCGCTGTCGTGCAAAATCTCTCTGGCTTTTTGCTCGTCAAAGGCCACAGCCGCCCCGTCCCGGGCCACCAAGAGCTCGCCGATGAACACGTCGACCCGGTCAGGATCAAAGTCGACCCCCGCGTATCCGGCAGCGCACAAGATCCGTCCCCAGTTGGCGTCCTCCCCGTAGATGGCCGTTTTGACCAGATTGGACGTACTGATGGTCCGGGCCACCCGGACCGCGTCCTCCTCGGTGCGGGCGCCTACGACCCGAATCTCCACCAGCTTCGTAGCTCCTTCGCCATCCCGGACGATGGCCTGGGCCAGGCGGGTGTTGACGTAGTCCAGCGCCGCTTGCAGTTCTTCCAGCTCCGGATCGCCCGGCCGAATAGGCGGGTGGCCGGCCGCGCCGTTGGCCATCAAAATCACCATGTCGTTGGTGCTGGTGTCGCCGTCGACGGAAATCCGGTTGTATGTCCGCTCCACCGAGCGGCGCAAGGCGACGCGAAGCGCCTCGGGCTCCACGGCCGCGTCGGTGGTTAAAAATGCGAGCATGGTGGCCATGTTGGGATGGATCATGCCGGACCCTTTCGCGATCCCGCCGATGCGCACCGTCCGGCCCTTCAGCGGCAGTTCCAGGGCGATCTCCTTGGGCACCGTATCGGTTGTCATGATGGCCTCCGCCGCGTCCTGGCCGCCCTCTGGACTGAGCAGCCGTGCCGCTTGGCGGATCCCGGACTCAATCTTGTCCATCGGCAGCGGCACCCCGATGACGCCGGTCGATGCCACCGCAACTTCCCCAGGCGGCACTCCCAACGCTTCGCCCGTCATCTGCGCCATGCGCCGGGCATCGGCCATCCCTTGCGGCCCGTTGCACGCGTTCGCGATGCCGCTGTTGCAGACGATGGCCCGCAGAACGCCGCCCTGCACGTGCTCTCGGGTGACGCGCACCGGGGCTGCCTGCACCCGGTTGGTCGTGAACGTCGCCG
Organism: Bacillota bacterium; assembly: GCA_017656145.1. Taxonomy (GTDB): domain Bacteria; phylum Bacillota; class Limnochordia; order Limnochordales; family ZCTH02-B6; genus JACDOI01. Next base: position 6,519 of record JACDOI010000061.1, read on the forward strand.
CGGCCGCCGCGCGCCGTTCGGACACGATGAGAGCGAGATCTTTCCGACGCCGCTTGATACCGATGTGCAATCCCGCGGCCTGGAATCCCAAGGGAGCCGTGACGCCCCCGGGAATCTCCACATACGGCGGCGCTGACACCCGTTTCGACGGCGCAGCCATATATCCATTCACCCCGTTCTGATAAGCAAACTGGCGCACCGGCCCGAACCGGCCCAAAGCCCGTTCGGACCGGAACAATCCGAGCCCGAAGCCTAACCGCTATGGGTAGAGGCCCGGCGATCGCAATCCCGCGGCCTCATCCAACCCGAACATCAAGTTCATGTTTTGCACCGCCTGCCCGGCCGCGCCTTTGACCAAATTGTCGATGGCCGCGAGCACGATGAGGCGGCCCGTGCGCGGATCGGACCGGGCGGTGACATCGCAGAAGTTGGATCCGGCCACGACCTTCGTCTGAGGCAGCCGGTTTTCGCCCAACACCCGCACGAACGGTTCGAACCGGTAATGCTCCTGCATGAGCGCGATCGCGTCGGCCGTAGTGAGCTTTTCGGTCAGGCGCAAGTGGATGGTGGCCTGAATGCCCCGGCTCATGGGCACAAGGTGCGGCACGAAGCTGACCGACACCTGGCCCCCGCCCCCGAGCATCGCGGCGATGCCTTGTTCCATCTCACCGGTGTGTCGATGGCCGGGGACGCCGTAGGCCTGGACGTTCTCGGTGCATTCGGGGAAATGGTACATGGGCGCCGGGGTGCTTCCGGCGCCGGAGACGCCCGACATAGCCGTGACCACCACGTCCGCGGGATCAACGCAGCCTGCTTTGATGAAGGGCATGACGCCGAGCAGCACCGCCGTCGGATAGCACCCGGGATTGCCCACAAGGCGCGCCTTGCGCACCGCCTCCCGGTTCATTTCCGGCAAGCCGTACACCGCGTCCGCCAAAAGCTCCGGGTGCCGGTGGTCGGCGCCGTACCAATACCGATACGTCTCCGGATTTCGAAACCGGAAATCCGTCCCCAGATCCACCACCCGCACGCCCAGCCGGCAAAGCTCGGCGGCCACGTCCATCGACGCGCCCCGGGGAACCGCCAAGAAGACGACGTCGCAGCGGGTTGCGATGGAGCCGGGGTCCGCCGGTTCATACACCAGTTCCGTCAAGCCCAAAAGGGGCAGGTGGCTCGCGGCCACCGGCTGGCCCGCCTGGGTCCGGGAAGCGACGTACACCACTTGCGCATCGGGGTGATGGAGGAGGATGCGCAGCAACTCGCCGCCTGTGTAGCCGCTCCCGCCGATGACTCCCACCCGAACCGGCATGCGCCTAAAACCCCTTTCCAACCCCGCGCCGGTGACCGGGCGGGAACCGTTGGGATGATTATACACAGCCTTTGCATAATCATGCAACATCTGGACAGGCTCCAGGTCAAAAAAAAACACCGGCGCCAGCGCCCGGTGTTCCATCGCCTGTGCAAGCCTTCACTATTCCCTTGGAGTGCCTCATCCGGTACGGCGCAGCTTTTGCGACCGCAACATCACTCGAGCCACTCCACCGCGACGCCCAGCTGCCGGAGTTTCTCGTCAAACCGCTCATACCCACGCTCGATGTGCTCCACGCCGTCGATGACCGTCTCGCCCCGGGCCGCCGCGCCCGCGACCATCAGCGCCGCGCCCATCCTCAGGTCGGTGGCGGTCACCGGTGCGCCCGTCAAGCTCTCCACGCCTTCGATAATGGCCGTGCGGCCGTCGGTCTCAACCCGCGCGCCCAACCGCTTGAGCTCTCCCACATGACCGAACCGGTCCTCGAAGATCCGCTCGCTGACGACGCTCGTCCCCTCGGCCCGCAGCAGAAAGGCGGTCAGCTGAGGCTGCAAATCAGTTGGAAAACCAGGGTAGGGCAACGTCTTGACCTGCAGCGGCCGGGGCCGGCCCGCCAAGCGGGCGGTAATCGCATCGCCCGCATCGGCCAGCTCCACTCCAGCTTCCTCCAGTTTTGCCAGGAGCGCTTCCAAGTGGGTGGGGATGACGTTTTCCACCGTCACGCTGCCGCCGCCGGCAAGCCCCGCGAGCAAGTACGTGCCGGCTTCAATGCGGTCGGGAATGATGGAATACTCGACGGGCCGCAGCGGGTGGCCTCCCTCGATCTTGATGGTGTCGGTGCCGGCGCCGACGACCTTTCCACCCATGGCATTGAGGAAGTTGGCCAAATCGACCACTTCGGGCTCCTTGGCCGCATTGTAGATGACGGTGATGCCCCGGGCGGCGGTGGCGGCCATCATCACGTTTTCCGTGGCGCCCACGCTTGGAAAGTCCAGGTAAATCTCCGTTCCCAGCAGGCGTCCGGCTTCGGCCTGGATGTAGCCGTGTTCGATCTCGACCCGGGCGCCCAGCTCCCGCAAGCCTTTCAGGTGCAAGTCGAGAGGCCGGGAGCCGATCGCGCACCCGCCGGGCAGCGGCACCCGGGCATGCCCGTGCCGGGCCGCCAAGGCCCCGAGCAACAGCACCGAGCCCCGAAGTCGCTTGGCCAGCGTGTACGGCACTTCCGTCTGCAACCGGCCGGCGGCCCGCACCCGGACTTCGCCGTCGTCGGCGATCACCTCGGCGCCCACCGCGGACAAGATTTCCCGCTGAACCAGGACGTCCGCGATGGCGGGCACGTTTTGCAGGACGCACTCGCCGTCGACCAAAAGGCACGCGGGCAACAGTGCGACAGCGGAATTTTTCGCCCCGGAGATGCGCACCCGGCCGTCCCGGCGCACCCGCCCCCGGATGAGCAGGCGGCGGGTTGCGGTCAAGGCCGGGTTCTCCCTCGTACAGCGTTCCATGGCCATGACAAACCTGTCTTCGGCGCCGGTCACCATCTTCCTGCCTCGCCTGCCAAGACCTACCGGGCCGGCGGCTTGCCGGAGCGGGGACCGCTTCCGGTCCGGGCCAGGTATTCCTCGGTCAAAAACGCCAGTATCCCGTCGGCCACCGCTCGGGCCAGCCGCCACTGGTACTCCTCTTGCTGTAGCCATTGTTCCTCGCGAGGGTGGGAGAGAAACCCCAGTTCGACCACCACCGCAGGCACCCGCACCTGCCGCAACAGGAACAGGTCCGCCGGGCGCGCCTCTCGACGGTTAGGCCCGAGGGTTTGCACGAGGGCCTCTTGAACCCGGCGAGCGAGGCGCTCCGCGTCTTTCCGGCCCTCAAGATAAAATGTCTGCGCGCCGGACCAGGCCGGGCTGGGATAGCTGTTCGCGTGGAGGCTGACCAGAAGATCCGCCCCGCTCCCGTTGACCAAGGTCGCCCGGCGGCTCAAGTCTTCCCGCTGCCGGTGCCCGGTGGCATCCCCTCGCACCAGGTCGTAGTCCCCGGTTCGGGTCATCACCGTGTACACCGCGCCCCGGTGAAGAATTTGCTGCAGCTTCAAGGCTACTGCCAAGGTGATGTCCTTCTCCCGGGCGCCGCTTGGGCTCACCGCCCCCGGGTCAGGGCCGCCGTGCCCGGCGTCGATGGCGACGATGCGGCCGGAAACCGCGTCGGCAAACGGTGCCGTTACCGGTTTCACCCAGCCCAAGGAAAACCACGCGCACAGCGCCGCCGCGCCCAGTGCGATAGCCCAGCCGATCCGGCGCCGGCTGACCGTCACGACTACAAGCCCGCGCAGCAACGGCATCCCACCTACGGGCCGTTTCTGCCAAAGCCTTATTCTCGCGACGCCTGGGCTATTCCGGCGGCTGCCGGGACTGAGGGCCGGGAGGGTGTTCAGGTCGCCGGGCCGAGAGAACCCGGTACCCCCCGCCTTTGGCCACTTCCTCCACCCGGCCGAACACGCTCTCCATATGGCGCGCGAGGCTCAAGGCGCCCTGGCTCGTTCGCGCCACCATGAACAGGCACCCGCCCGGAACCAGGCGGTCGAAGGCCTGGCGCACCCACTCGTAGACAACCCGCTTACCAGCCCGCAAGGGCGGGTTTGAGGCGATGAGGACGAACCGGGTGCCCGCGACCGGCTCAAACCCGTCGCCCACCAAAACCTGGGCTCCGGTCACGCCGTTTCGCTCCAGGTTGCGCCGGGCCAGGTCCGCCGCCCGTTCATTGACGTCGATCAGGAAAACCCGGGCTCCAGGGGACAAAGCACCTATGACGGTGCCGATGGGCCCGTACCCGCAGCCTAAGTCCAGCGCGTTGCCTTCGACGGGCAGGGGCAAGCAGCGAATCAGAAGGCGGGTGCCCGGATCGACGCGGCGTTTGGCGAACACCCCCGCGTCGGTGAGAAACGAGAACGGGCGGCCCCGCAGTTCCTCCCGCACCTCCCGTATCCGGTGGGAAGCGCTCGGGCGGGCGGTGAAGTAATGTTCCGCCACCGGCTACCCCGCCCTCAGAGCGCCGCCGGCAAGGCGCCCAAGTTTCCCCAGCATCTCCGCCAGCACCGCCGGGGACTGACCGTCCACGGTCGGCGTTTGAAGCCCGCTTAAGCCGTCCACCGCCCCTGCCGCGACAAGGGCCCGCAACACGGCCGCCTCCTCTCCGGGTGTGGGCAAGAGATCGATGCCCGAAAGCTCCGAAAGCATTCCGATCAGGGCGTAGGCGCCCCAGTTGGATACCCCCGCGCTGATGAGAAAGTTCGCGGGAACGACGCAAGCGATTCGGCTGCCCTGCGGCGCATGGTTTCGCACCCGGTGGCGCACCTTGCCCATACCGATCTCGTTGCCGCCGTCGCCGATGCCCACTGTGACAAGGCCCTGGTCCGGTTCGGGCCACATCCACCGGTCAACCGGTGGGGCGTACGGATCCAGCATCCGACCGCGGGCATCGTAGTAATGCCCGTCTTCAGCCCGCCCGACCCGCTCTACAGCGACCACGTGGGTGACGCCGCGGCCCTTGAGCCAATCGGGCCCCGTATCCGGTGCCGCTTCAGCCACGGTGAGGCCCGCGGTCCAGGGCTCCATGGCCGGATGCAGTAACAGCGGAAGGCAAAAGCGGTCCGCCATCAAGACGACCCGTTTTCCAAGCCGCGCCAGCGCCCGGGCCAGCGCGAGCGCCCCAGGCGGCCCGTCGGTTTCCGGGGCGCCGGCCTGAGGGATGTAAAACCCGGTGACGATGGCCGCGCCTTCGCCGGCAAACAGCGACCGCGCGGCCGCCAAGAGGTCCCCGGGCACAAGCAAATCCCGGCTTCCCCGCCTGTTGACGTCCGCCGCCACCAACAACTCCATCCGGGATGCCAACCGTTCGGACCGCTCCACAATCCCCATGCCATCGTCCTCCCTGGGCGCCGGCGCCCGGGCCCCGTCATGCAGACCGCATGCGAGTCATGCAGATCGGATGCGGCACCGGATCGCGCCCGTTTCGGTGATGACCACGTGCACCCGCTGGTCATGGGCGTCCTCCGGGAGCCGATCCACCACTTGCACAGAAAACGCCCAGCCGACCCGCAACACCCGGGCGGGCAGCCGAGCCAAATACCGGTCGTAGTACCCGCCTCCCTGGCCGAGTCGCCGGCCCTCAAGATCGAATCCGACGCCGGGCACGATCACCTCGTCCAACGCGTGCGGGCCGACCGCCGGCCAATGACCGGGCGGCTCCGGAATCCCAAAGGGAGGGCTAGCTACAAGTCCGCCCCAACTCGGTACGGGCACCGCCTCCATCTCTCCGGGCCGCCCCGGGATAAGCCTCGGCAAGCAGACGACCCGGCCCGCCGCCCACAACCGCTCGGCCAGCGGCCGGGTGGGCGCCTCGGCTCCGACTGCGGCATACAGCAAAAACACCCGGGCCGACGCCGCTTCGGGCAAGGCTAAGAGGTGGTCCGCCATTCGCTCACCGAACCGGCTCCGGGCAACTGGTTCCAGCGCCGCCCGGGCCGCCCGCAATTTCCGGCGCCACGCTCCCTTATCCAACGGCCGACCGGCCGGGAGGAGCGCCGGCCTGCACGCGGCCTTCGGATACGTCCCGCAAGCGGAGAAAAGCAAACACACCTGCCAGGATCAGGGCGCCGCCCGCCCCCTGGCCCGCGCCCGGCCCCCCCGTGGGCACCAGGAACCCCCGGGGCGGGGCGCCCCCCCGGT
>JACDOI010000062.1 GCA_017656145.1 Bacillota bacterium
GCGGGGGCGGGGGGGGGGGCGCCCCGGGGGGGGGGGGGGGGGGCCCCCCCCCGGGGGCGGGGGGGGGGGCCCCCCGGGGGCCCCCCCCCGGGCCCCCCGGGGGGGCCCGCGGCGCGTCAGTTGCCGAGCGCCAGCCCGAGAATGCGCTGGGGCTGGTAGCCCACGACGACTTCCTCGCCGCCGATGACCGTGGTCGGAACCCCCCGGGAGCCCAGCTCGACCAGCTCTGCCACCCAGCGGGGGTTGCGGCTCACGTTGCGTTCCTCGAATGGAACCTCCTGGCTGTTGAGGAAGTCCTTCAGCATGGTGCAGTACGGGCAGGTGTCGGTCGTGTAGACGACTACGGACCGCATCGCCATCCTCCCCTCCTGTTCGGAGCCACCGCAGGTCTTCTGATAAGCTCCGAAGATGATATACCAATACCCGGTATGGTATTCTACAGCTATCTTATGATCGCCGCGGTCTCATGTCAATCCCTGTCGTTGTCAGAGGGCAGTCCCGCCGCCGGGCAACAATACCGCAAACCGCGGGCAGGGCGGCCAGCGACGCGGGTGGAAGGCAAGCCGTGCAACCCGGGAGCCACCGGCCCATAGGGATCTGGGAGGCGATGGACGATGTTCGCGTGGAGCCGGTTGGAGGCGTGGCTGGCCGTTGCGGTCGGAGCACTGCTTGTCGCCGGCACCGGGGGTCATTTGTGGCTGGCGTGGGAGCAAGCCCGGCGTGCCCAGGCATCCGCGGTGGAGGTGGTGGCCGCCGGATCCGCGGAGCCGGGCGGGATGCGTTCGGAAGCCGGAGAAACAGCGGGGATCGCCCCGCAGGACCCGCAGCAGCCCGGTCAAGCCGGCGGGAGCGATCCGCAGGTCAAATCCGAGTCCGGCGGGGATGAGAACGTCTCACGGCCGGCATCCTGCCCGCCGGGTATAGTACCGCCTGCAGCGTCGGAAGCGGTGCCACAAGCGCCCGCAGGGCTCATCGATATCAACCGGGCGCAAGCCGCGGAGCTGGAACGGCTTCCCGGCATCGGTCCTGCCCTGGCCAAAAGAATTGTTGAGTACCGGGAACTTTGGGGACCGTTCGACGAGGTTGACGACATCCTGGAGGTGCCGGGGATCGGTCCGGTGACGTTGGCCCGCATCCGGGATCTGATCCGGGTCGAGTGACCTCCGATGCGGCGGCCGATCGTTGCCTGGTGCGCCGCGATGGCGGCCGGTTCAGGGCTGGCCGTCGTCTTGGACTGGCCCCCGGCCGCATGGGCGGCAGCGGCCGCGGGGCTTTCCGCTGGGGTTTTGGCCTCACTGGGCCGCGGCCGGTTTTCCAGCGCGGCCGTGTTCACTCTGATTGCGGTTTGCGGAGCGTTGTGGACCGCGTACCGCGAAGCCACCCTTGAGCAAGGGCTTGATCCGTTCGTGGAAGCAGGTCCGGTCCTCCTGCGGGGGACGGTCGCCGGCATCCCCGAGATGGACGGCGACCGGGTTCACGTGCCCGTACGGGTCGAGTCAGTCCAGAAAGGCGGCCGGACCGCCCGGGTGCGGGCTACCGTTCGAGTCAGCCTGCCCGCGGAGGTGGCCGTTCGCTACGGCGACGAACTCGCCGTTCGGACGGTTCTCCGCCGGCCGGCCCCTGCCCGGAATCCGGGAGCGTTTGACTACCGGGCTTACTTGCGGCGGCAAGGGATCACCGCCATTGCATCGGTTCGCTACGCCCGGCACGCGGTCTTCACCGGAGTCAACCGGGGGAACCCTGCGATCAGGTACGCCGCGGCGGTGCGCGAGTTGATCAGAAGCGGCTTGCGGGCAATGCTCGCCCCCCGGGAAGCCGCGGTGTCGGAGGCTGTGGCGCTGGGAAACCGCCGGGGAATGCCCGAGGACGTGGAGACGGCTTTCCGGCGGGCAGGGGTCAGCCACTTGCTGGCCGTTTCCGGCCTGCACGTGGCGTTTGTCGCTGCTGCCGGGTGGCGCCTTCTTTCTCTGGTGCGGGCGCCCCGGTGGGCCAACTTGGCTATCACCGCAGCCCTCGTATGGATGTACGTCCTCGCGAGCGGGGCGCGGCCGCCCGCGGTGCGGGCCGGTGTGGCAGGCACGCTGGCTTTGGCGGCCCCGGTTGTAGGTAGGCAGCGGGACACGGTGACCGGGCTGGCCCTTGCGGCCTTGATCCTGCTCATCCACAATCCCCTGGTGCTGACCGACGCCTCTTTCCAGCTGTCCTTCGCGGCCACCGGCGCGATCGTGGCCGCGCATGATCCGCTGCGGCACCTCCTCAGGAAATTGCCCAGGCCCCTGGCCAGTCTCGCGGCGGTGACCGTCGCTGCCCAACTGGGCGTGGCACCGCTTTTGGCCTACACGTTTCAGGAGGTGTCCCTGGTGGGGCTGGTGGCGAGCCTGGTCGGCGGCCCTTTGACCGCGTTGCTGGTTCCGGGCGCCCTCGTCGGCGGGCTGCTGTACCACGTATGGCCTCAGGCGGCGGCCGTTTTTGCCATCCCCCTTGGGTGGCTGGTGACTTGCTTGGTGGAGTTCAACGAGCTGTTGGCGCGTCTGCCTTGGGCGCTGATCGAAGTTCGCCGGCCGTGGGAGGGAACCGTCGCGTTCTGGTGGGCTGCCGGGCTTCTCTTGGCCCAGGGCGGCCGCATGACCGTCGTCCAACGGCGCGGGATAGGGTGGGCGTGCGCGCTGGCGGCTGTTTGGGGGCTGTGGGTCCCCATTCTCAACCCTCCCCCGGGGCTTGAGATGATCGTCTTTGATGTCGGCCAGGGTGACGCTGTCTTCCTCCGCACCCCGTCGGGCGCAACGGCTCTGGTGGATGGGGGCGGCAGCCGGTGGTCCGGCGACGAGGAAGTGTTCAACGGTGGTCGGGACGTCATCATCCCGTACTTGCAGCGGGAGGGCATCCGCCGGATCGATGTCGTCGTCGTCACCCATCCCCACACGGATCATCTGGCGGGCATCGTGCCGGTGCTGGCCGGGCGCCGGGTCGGCCTGGCGGTGGACGGCGGCCAACCCGCTCCGGTGCCGGCGTGGGAGGAATACGTGCGGCTGTTGGACAGCCGGGGCGTGCCGCGCTGGATCGCCCAGCCCGGCGACATCATTCGCCTCGACGATGAGACGACGTTGGAAGTGCTCCACGCGCCGGCCAGACTGGACGGGCCTGAGTACGGGCGTAGCTTGAACGACTACTCCGTCGTCGTCAGGGTGCGGTACGGCCGGACGGCGGCGCTGCTCACGGGAGATCTGGACGTGGCTGGCCAGTGGCAGCTTCTGACCAGCGGCCGGGATGTAAAGGCCGATGTCGTCAAAGTGCCCCATCACGGCAGCCGGCTCTCGCTGGTAAGCGACTTCTACGAGGCGGTGGGTGCCAGGCTGGCCGTCATCTCGGTCGGGCCCAACAACTACGGGCAGCCCCATCCGGAGGTACTCGCGGCTTTGGAGGAATCGGGAGCGCAAGTATTCCGCACGGACGTGCACGGCGCGGTGAAGCTTTGGACCGACGGCACCACGTGGTCCGTCGAACCTACGCTCTCGGATGACGATCCCACAGCGACTTTTGGCTCATGGCCGTGACGGGAGCCGGGAAAGCGTCCGCAGGCCAGGGGCGCCTTTTCGGCAGGCGGCTGGCTGGCCGCGGGCGGCAGGAACGGGGAGCGCGGCCGGGGAACTGGGGGATCTGGAGGCGATGGACGGTGGTCGACGGCCTTGCTCCGTTGCGGGCCGAGCTGAGCAAGGGACCGCCCCGGTCCCTGTACGTTCTTGTCGGGGAAGACGTTTGGGCGCGGGAAGAAGCTTGCCGGATCATCGAGGAGGCGTTGGCTCAACAAGCGGGTTCCTTTGACCGGCAGGTGCTGTTCGGCGATGAGGCCGGGCCCGAAGCGATAATGACCGCCATCGGAACCGGATCGCTGTTTCAAGACGTACGCGTTGTCATCGTGCGGGGGTTTGATCGGTTGACGGCAGCCGATCAAGACCGCGTCGTGCCGATTTTGAGCCGCTTGCCCACCGGCGTGTACACCATCCTGACTTGCCGGACTGCGGACCGGCGCCGCTCGGCCTTTCGGGAGCTATCGCGCGTGGGCCGGTGGGTATCCTGCGACCCGCCAGCCCCGGAGGTCCTTCCCCGGTGGGTTGCGGAGCGGGCCAGGAGCATGGGACTGCGGTTGTCTGCGGGAGCGGCCCGCCTCCTCATCGAGCTGACCGGCCCCGACCCCAAGATGCTGGACACCGAACTGGACAAGCTGGCCGTCTATGCCCAGGGCCAACCGGTGGACGAAAAGACTGTTCAAGAAACGGCCAGCGTCGCTGTTCCTCAGGCGGCCGAGCATGCGGTGTTCCGCATGGCCGAAGCCGTAGCCGGCGGTCGAGCCGAGGAAGCCCTGGTGCTGTTAGACCGACTTCTGGCGGTGGGGGAGCCGCCCCTTGTCGTTCTCAGCATTTTGGCTCGCCACTTCCGGCTGCTGGCCTTGGCCGCCGGTTCCACCGAACCCGCCAAGGAACTCGGCGCCCGCCTCGGGGTGCCCCCGTTTGCCGCGGAACGGCTGCGGCGCCAGGCCGGCGCCGTGGGGGTCGAGGGAGCCGCTGCGGCCCTCCGGCGCATCCTGAAAGCGGACTTGGAGATCAAAACAGGCCGGGATCCCCGCCTGACGCTGGAAACGCTGGTGGTGACCCTGGCCTGGGAACGAAAATCGAAAACCTCCAGCCCTAAGCTTTCAACGCGTTGAGCCGGGCCGCGAGGCGGGCCTTGCGGCGGGAGGCCTGGTTGGGGTGAATGACACCCTTGGCCGCGGCGCGGTCGATGTTGCTGACCGCCTTGCGGAACAGCTCGGTCGCAGCTTCGACGTCGCCGCTCGCGACTGCTGTCTGATAGCGGCGGATGGCCGTCTTCATCCGGGAGCGGATCATCCGGTTGCGCATCGTGCGCCGCGCGATAACCCGCACCCGCTTTTCCGCCGACCGCGTGTTGGGCATGGCGTGACCTCCCTTCCTTGTCGAGTCATCCCTCGTATTCTACCATACATCTGAACAGCCGGGTATAGGTCCGTGGGCCAAGAGGCACACTCTGACGGCCGGAGGTGGGGGCCGTGGAATTCGGAGCCGTTCACGACGACTGGATCCGCCGGTACAAGACCCGTACTGACCTGGCCTTGGAGGCCCGGGAAGTCGTAATCCAGCACGAAGGACCCCCGGAGATCCCGGGAGTCACCGTCGAGTCGGAAGACATCGGGGTCGGCACCGTGACCCGGGTAGTCATCGAGACCGAAGAGGGCGCCCGAGCCGTGGGCAAGATGCCCGGGCGCTACAGTACCGTCGAATCTCCGGCCTTGCGCCGGCGGGACCAGCAGGCGCTGGAGAAAGTCGCCCGGCTTATCGCCCGTGAGATCGGAATGTTCTTGGATGAGCTGAACGTGCCGGCCGACGGGGAGGTGCTGGTGGTCGGGCTGGGCAACTGGAACGCGACCCCCGATGCGGTCGGTCCCCGTACCGTGCACCACCTCATCGTCACCCGCCACTTTTACTACATGGCCCCGCCGCCGGACCGGCAAGGAGCAAGGCCTGTGGCTGCCTTATCTCCGGGTGTGCTCGGCATTACGGGATTGGAGACGGCGGAGATCGTCCATGGGTTGGTGCGACAAATTCAACCGAAGCTTGTAGTGTGCGTCGACGCGCTGGCGGCCCGCAGTACCGAGCGGCTGTGCAGCACGGTCCAAATCGCGGACGCCGGGATCCAGCCGGGGTCCGGCGTCGGCAACAAGCGGTTCGGCATTACCCGACAGACGCTAGGAGTTCCAGTCCTGGCGGTCGGTGTGCCCACCGTCGTCCACGCCTTGACGGTGGTGGCCGACGGGCTGGATCGGTTGGCAGCCCACGGCGATGCCGAAGCCGTTCAAGCAGTGCCTAGTGCTCCCGGGGGAGGCGGGCCGGCGCCGGGGGTGAGCGGGGCGCCCGGCGGTGTGCCTTTGCCCGATCCTCGGCTCATCCTGACCAGCCAAACCTCGACTCAAGGTGCCCGGTCTGCAGCCGCCAGCGGTGCGCCAGGGACGGGCCCGCAGGATCGGCTGCTGCCCCAGTCCGTCAAACGGGAGGTCATCGAGCAAGTCCTCGCGCCGTACATGGGCGATCTGATCATGACACCAAAAGAGATCGACGTCTTGGTCGAAGACGTCGCGGAAACGCTGGCTGAAGCGCTGAATCAAGGCCTCCATCCGGATCTGGACTTCAACCGCCTCATTCTAGCGGCCACCGGCCAAGGCTGAACCGCGGGCGTCGGCCGGGCGAACGAACCGCATTCAGGGACCAGCCCCGGGCCAAACAGCCGGATCCAGGGCAGTGATGACCTTCTGAGCGAATTCCTCGGCCGGCATTCGTTCATCCCAGAACGCCTGCCAGGTCGAGCGGAGTCGTTCGCGCAGAGCGTCCAGCTCCCGCTGCTCAAGCCCGGCGCTGACCGGCCGGGCCCGCGGCCAGAGGGCTGCGAGCGCTTCCCGGCTTCGAGCGTCGAGCGGAGCCTGGTCTTGCCACTCGGGCAAGTGAGCCGGGCGGGCCGGCAGCACACCCAATTGCGAGGCCAGCCATCTGTCGGACCGGGCGGCCAAAAAGTCTGCTAGTTCCATAGCGGTCCGGGTGTGGTCGTCACCTTTGTACGTCGACTGCCGGAAGACGAAGTAGCCGCCGACCTCGACCGGCGTGACCGGATCGGAGCCGGCGTCGTGGGGCCAAGGGGCCAGCACGAATCGCCCTGGCTGGCGCCGAAACACCGCCTGGGCCAAATGGGGTCGGACCGGCCCGATCGCGGCCGCCCGCCCGCCGATGAGCGACTCAATACGGGTCCGGCTCATGCGGTCCGGATCGGAGGGCATCGCCGGCAGTGACCGCAGCTGCTCGAGAAACCCAGCTGCCTTGGCGACCGATGCTTCAGTCCACCCGGGCGCGTCCGCACCGCTCCGGTATCCCGGGGAACCGGCGTTCATCACGAGGCTTTCCAAGGTCGTCACGTCAGCGGCGTTCAGCATCACCGGATGTCTCCCCCGGGCTAGCTCTTCCCCGGCCCATTCGCGCATCCTGTCCCAAGTCCACCCACTCCCGGCCTCGCCGGCCACCCGGTCCCAGGCGTCGATGGCCACCAGCCACCCGTTCCACCAAAGACCCCGGGGCCATCCCCACACGATCCCGGATTTGGTCAGCGCGTCGACGGCAGCGGGATGAAACAGCGGCGGCTCCTCGCCCCGGACCGGCGGGATGTACGGCCCGGCCGGGATCTGGAGGGACGGATGGACGATCAAACCTTTCGCCGAGCCGTAAACGTCAGGCGGTTGGCCTGAGGCGACGGCATCCGAAAGCCGTTCCCGGGCGGTATCCGGATCAATCAGGGCATACGTCACCCGGACGTTGGGATGCTGTTCCCGAAAGGCGCGGATGGCGGCCTCCACCGCTTCTGCCTGGGACTGGACGGCCCATGGCGCCGGGATGATCTCCTCCCATACGATGATCTCGTAGGGGCGCTGTGGATCGATGCGGGCCCGAGGATCGATGTTCAGCCCGGCCGCGTCGAACCCTTTCGGCCGGACGCTCCACAAAAGAGCCCCGATCCCGACGCCGAAAGCCGCGGCTCCGAGTATCGCCCAGCGGATGGCCCACCGTCGCGGCAACGTGTTGTCGCCTCCTTCCGTGGCTATCGATACGGTACGGGCGGCACGGATATGCGGCGGGGGACATAGACCGTCCGGGTCGTCCCATACATTTGAACGGGAAGGGGAGGCGCCGTGAGCCGGATGCGCTGGTGGAGATGGCGGGCCCGGGCCCGAAGCGTTAGGGCCCGCGTTCGGCGGGTGGCGGCCCGGGTGGCCGCCGGGGTCCCTCGGCGGGCCGTCCGCAACCTGATCATGTTTTGGTGCGTGGTCGCGGCCGGCGCCGCGCTCGTCGCGTTCAGCCGCCTGTACCCCGAACGGTGGGCGACGGCGGCTAAGGTTGCGCTGGCGGCCATGCGGTCAGCCGCCACAGCCGCCGGCGAACTTGTGCCCCGGGTGTTGAGCTGGCCTGCCAGCAGTGAAGCGGCGCCGGTCTTGGCCCTCAGGGAGGGGCTGCCTGGGCCCGTGTGGGAAACGGGATCTGAGCCGCCGCCGGCTCCGGACTGGCGCCGGGAAGCGCGAGCGCTGGTCTACGCCGTCACCCAGGTAGACCTGCAAAGCCCCGGAACGCTGCTGGAGGACGGCATCCCGGGCCTTGCCGAGCGCGATGGCCCACCCAAGCCGGCGGCGCCTCCGTCCGCCGCCGGCCCTGGTCCGGCTCCCGGACCACCGGTGGAACCTGGACCGCGGCCTGGGCCCGAAGGACTATCCGAACCTCGCAGGCCCGGCGGGCCTGCGCCGGCGGAACCGCCCCGGCCGCTGGAGCCGGCCCAGGAGCGGCGAGACCGCCCCGAAGCGGCGCACCTTTCGGAGGGGTGCCGGATCGTCATCTACCATACGCACACGTCCGAGACGTACCGGACCGGCACATTCGCTCCGGATCGCGCGGACGCGTACCACCGGTGGAACACGACGGACACCGGCATCGTCGCGGTGGGCCGCGTGCTGGCCCAGCGCTTGGAGAACGTGTACGGCGTGCCCGTCTGCCATTCCGCCGAGATCCACGACTGGCCGTCCCACCCGCGGGCCTACATCGCCTCGAGGGCTACTGTGCAGCGCCTGCTGGAACGCAACCCCCACGTGGATATCGTGCTTGACGTTCACCGGGACGCGCCGGAGGGCCTGGTGACCACCGTAGGCGGCCGCCGGGTAGCCCAGCTCGCCCTGGTCGTCGGCACCAATCCCCAGATGCACCCGGGCTGGCGGGAAAACCTCGCGTTCGCCCGGGAGTTCGGCGCACGCATTGAAGCCCGTTATCCGGGGCTGTTGCGGCGCATCATCGAGCGGCCCGACGCCCGGCTCAACCAGGACTTGCACCCGCGGTCGCTCTTGGTCGAGGTCGGGTCGTTTCACAACGACCTCGAAGAGGCGCTGGCCGCGGCTGAGCTGCTCGCGGACGTGCTGGCGGAGGCCCATGCAGCCATCCGCGGTCGGGATCCGGTCCCCGGCGGAGCGGCCCGCTAGCGTCGCCTGCGCCACAGGCGCGACGCCATGTCGACCACAAGCGACAGCTCGGGCATGCGCAACAGCCATGCGGCGATGGCATACACCGCCACCCCGGTTCCGATGCCGGCGGCCACTTGCAAAAACCGCCCGCTCAACAAGGTCAAGTCCACCCGGTCGCCCGCCACCGCGGCGGCCCATGTTGCGGCCGGAAACATCACGGCGGCCGCCAGCGTCGATCGGGCAAAGGTCAAGATCAGCTCCTTGACGTTTAGCCGGTTGCCCAGCCGCCGCCGGATCCGGACCAGTTGCCATGTCATTTGACAGATCGCAGCCGCCGAAAACGCGACGGCCAACCCCCCGTGCTCAAGGCCCGACCAGCGCAAAAGAATGAGGCTCAATCCGGTGTTGACGACGACAGCCGAAAACCCGATCTTCACCGGAGTGACTGTGTCCTGCAAGGAGTAAAACGCTCGGGTCAGCACTTGCACCGACGAAACGGCGAATACTCCAACGGAGAAAAACGACAGCGCGTAGGCGGTGGTGGCGGTGTCCTCGGGCCCAAACTCTCCAACTTCAAAGAGCAGCCGGACGATGGGTTCCCGGAGGGCCAAAAGTCCTGCGGCGGATGGTATGGTGACAAAGAGAATGGCCCGGAGCGAGCTCGTCAGCGTGCGGCCGAATTCCTGCCAGTCTCCCAGAGCGGCCAAACGGGCCATCACCGGGAAGGCGACTGTGGACATGCCCATGCCGAAAACGCCCAACGGCAGCTGTACGAGCCGGTTGGCAAGGTTCAGGGCAGTGATGCGGCCCTCGGGCAATGTGGAGGCCAGGGCCGTCAGGATCACCGTGTTGAGCTGAACGATGGACAGCCCGATCAACGTCGGCCCCATCAGGCGCGCCATCTTGCACAATCCTGGGTGTCGCCATGCCGGCTGCCACGGAAACCGGCGGGCCGCGAACACCACGAAGGGCAGCTGGACGAGGAAATTGCCCATGGCCCCGGCGACGGTTCCGAGGGCCATGCCCATAATGCCCATCGAAGGGCCGAGCAGGTACGCCCCCAGGGTGATGGCCAGGTTGTACACGATGGGACCGCACAGCGGCACGACGAACCGCTGATAGGAATTGTGAACCCCCATTCCAACCCCGGCCAGGGCGGTAAAGAGCACCGCGGGGAACATGATGCGCATCAGCCGCACCAGAAGAGCCATCTGCTGCTGGCCGAACCCGGGTGCAACGAGCGGACCAAGCCAAGGTGCCAGCGCCACGCCGAGGGCGGTCAGTCCGATGAGACCCATGCCCACCAGGCTGATGAACGCCGCGGCCATGCGCCACGCCTCGTCCTCCTGGCCCCGAGCCAAGTACTCGCTGAACACCGGGATGAACGCCGAGCTGATGGCCCCGCCGACGAGGAGGAAGTACATCAGATCGGGGATGTTGAACGCGGCCCGGAAGGCGTCGGTTTCCCAGGTGAGACCGAATACGTCGGCGATGGCCCGCTCCCGGACGAAGCCCAAAAGGCGCGAGAGAAGAATCAGGAACATGACGGCGCCCGCGTTGCGGGCCACCGCGCGCGCTTGGCTCATGCACGTTCCTCCAGTGACGTCCAAAGCACGAAAGTTCGCCTCTTCTGTCAGGGTGTCCTGGTCCGCCGTCCGGTAGTTTTGCTATAATGGGGCCATGCGTCAAGACCGCATCCGCAACTTTTGCATCATCGCCCACATCGATCACGGCAAGTCGACCCTGGCGGACCGGCTGCTGGAGCGGACCGGCGCCCTTTCCCCGCGGGAGATGAAGGAGCAGGTTTTGGACACCTTGGACCTTGAGCGGGAACGGGGGATCACCATCAAGCTCCAAGCGGTGCGCCTGGACTACCGGGCCCGCGACGGGCAGGACTACGTGCTCAACCTGATCGACACCCCCGGGCATGTGGATTTCTCCTACGAGGTGTCCCGCAGCCTGGCCGCCTGCGAAGGGGCGCTTCTTGTCATCGACGCCACCCAGGGGGTCGAAGCCCAGACGCTGGCCAACTGTTACCTGGCTTTGGAGCACGATCTGGAGATCATTCCAGTCATCAACAAGATCGACTTGCCCAACGCGGACCCGGATCGGATTCTCCGCCAGATCGAGGACGTCATCGGGCTGGACGCCTCCCAGGCCATCTTGGCCAGCGCCAAGACGGGCCAAGGGGCGGACGAGATCCTGGAGGCGATCGTTGAGCGCATTCCTCCCCCGAAGGGGAACCCGGATGCGCCGCTCCGGGCGCTCATCTTCGACTCCCACTTCGATCCTTATCGCGGCGTCGTCGCCTACGTGCGGGTGGTGGATGGGACGTTGCGGCCGGACATGTCGATTCGGATGATGGGCACGGGCAAGACGTTCATCGTCGATGAGCT
>JACDOI010000063.1 GCA_017656145.1 Bacillota bacterium
TCTCCCTTCTTTCCAGCCTCTTCCTTCTCCTGTGCTACAGTAACGTTACACCATCTCCTTCCCGTCCGAAGACCGCAGCCCGAGATTGTCCCTGATCGGCGTTGAGCAGGAAGTCCACCGCCGACGCCCCTACGCCGGCTATCGCGATCATCCTGCAGCCCGCTGATCGCCCGCTTGCTGTTCTTCCAGAGCAGCCGCCACCAGTTCCGCGACGTCCCGGGTCGGTACGGGATCGCGTCCCTGCTCGGCCGCGACGGTGTTCAGCCCGTCCTCCATCATGAGCATGCAAAACGGGCAGGCGGTGCAGACGGCGTCGGCCCCTGTGGCCGCCGCTTCCCGGGCCCGCTCCACGTTGATCCGCTGCCCGGGATTGTCGTCCATCCAGTATCGCCCGCCGCCGGCGCCGCAGCAAAACCCCCGCCGCCGGGACCGGTTCATCTCGACGCGGTTTGTCCCCAGGGCGTCCACCACCGCCCGGGGCGCGTCGTATTCCCGGTTGTACCGGCCCAAGTAGCACGGGTCGTGGTACGTGATCCGCTCAAACTCGGTCTTGGACAAGGGTAGCCGGCCCGCGTCGATGAGTTCCCGGATGAGCTGGCTGTGGTGGATGACCTCGTAGCGGCCGCCGTAATCCGGATATTCATTTTTCAAGGTATTGAAGCAGTGGGGGCATGCGGTGACGATGCGCTTCACACCGTAGCCGTTCAGCGTCTCAACGTTTTGCCGGGCGTGCATCTCGTACAGGTACTCGTGACCGATGCGGCGGGCCGGATCGCCGGTGCACGTCTCTTCCTCGCCCAGCACGGCGAAATCAAGCCCCGCCGCGTGCATGATTTGGGCCACCGCCCGGGCGATCTTCTGCGCCCGCTCGTTGAACGCCACAGCGCAACCGACCCAGAACAAGTATTCCGCCTGTCCCACCCCGGCCAGTTCCCGCACGTAGGGCAAGTCCGCGTACCAGTCGCGCCGGGACGCCTGCGACCCCCGAAACGGATGGCCCCGGTCCTCGATGCCCCGCACCGCTTCCTGGGCGGTCTCCGGAAACGCTGATTCCTCCATCACCTGGAAGCGGCGCAAGTCCACGACCTTGGCCACGTGCTCGATCTCGACCGGGCACGCCTCGACGCACGCGTTGCACGTCGTGCACGACCAAAGAGTTTCAGGATCGATGGACGTGCCGATGATGGGCTGCGGCTCGCCCGAGGCATTTTGCCACGGCAACCCGCCGATCTCCTGGGAAAGCTGCCGCTGCATGTCCAGGATGAGCATTTTAGGATTCAACGGCTTGCCCACCGCGTACGCCGGGCAGACGGCCTGGCACCGCCCGCATTCGGTGCACGCGTCAAGATCCAGGAGATCCTTCCAGTCAAAGTCCCGGAGGGTTTTGACGCCCAGCGTTTCACTGTTCTCCATGTCCAGCGGCTCAAGGCGGCCGGCAGGACCGAGATTGCGGGTGAAGACAGCCGCCGGTGAGGTGAACATGTGGCGCATTTTGCTGTACGGGATGTACCCGATGAACACGTAGGAAACCGCCAGGTGGAACCACCACAGGCTTCGGTGCCAGGCGAGCTGCTGCTCGTAACTGTCCACCCCAAGGGCGACCAAAGCCCGGCCGAACGCGGTTCCCACGGGAGTCCACGGGGCCCACGGATCTTGGGTGGCCACGATGCGCAGGCCTTCCACCATGTAGCCGGTGAACAAGATGGCAAACAGCGCTCCAAGGAAGAACCCGTCCCGGGCCAGGCCGTGGGTCAGCCGGGGAAGCCGGGCGACGTAGCGCCGGTACGCGGCGATGAGGAGGCCAACCATGGCGCCCAGGCCGAACAGGTCCAGGATCAGCGCCTGGAAAACGAGATAAAACCAGCCCTGCATGATGGGCAGGTGCAAATCGTAATGAACGAACACCACGGTGGTGCCGATGAAGAGCGCCACAAATCCCCACGAGAGCAAAATATGAAACATCCCTGCCCCCGGATCGCCGGTCCGGATCTGATCCTGGGCGACCGCGTCGGTGAAGAAACCCCGAAGCCGCTCCCGCCAGTTGTCGACCCGTTGGATGGGCTTGCCCGCCCGCCACCGACGCACATGGTTCCACACGCCGGCAAAGAACGCGGCGAGCACCGGGGCAAGCAGGACGTAGGTCAGCCAGATGGGACGAATGTTCCAGAACACTTCCCGCGTCGGCGTGTCGTGCATCCCGGCAAACCTCTCCCCCGTGTCCGGCCGCCAGGCGGCCGGTATTGCCCGTTCGCCGGCTCCGCGCGCTGGCCCCCGTCATTCCCGCCGGCCGCACAACCTCAGCCGGGTTCGCCCTTCAACCGCCGCAGCTCCGCGGTGAACGCCGGCAAGATCTCCTTGTAGTCCCCCACCGCGCCCAGGTGGGCCACCCGGAAGATGGGCGCATCGGGGTCTTTGTTGATGGCCACGATGGTTCTCGACCCCGACATGCCCGCCACGTGCTGGCTCGCCCCGGAGATGCCCACCGCAATGTACACGTCCGGCGCCACCGACTTGCCTGTCTGCCCCACCTGGTGCTGCGGCGAAATCCAGCCCGCATCCACCGCGGCCAGCGACGCCCCCACCGCGCCGCCAAGCAAATCGGCGAGCTCTTCCAGCTGCCGGAACGGCTCAGGTCCACCAAGTCCCCTGCCGCCCGAGACGACCACCCGGGCATCCTCAAGCCGCACCCGGCCTTCATGCTCCTCATGCTTGCGCTCGACGACCCGCACCCTCCCCGCTGTCTTGGGCGAAAAACCAAGCGGCTCCACCTCTCCGGTCCGGTCCGGATCCGGTTCGATCGGTTCCATGGCCCGAAGCCGCATGAGCGCCACCTGCGTCCCAGTCCGCACGGCAAAGCGGGCCATCGCCTTGCCGCCGTACACGGGCTTGGTCATCACCGCCCGCTCGCCATCGACGCTCACCGACACGCAGTCGGTCACAAGACCGGCTCGCAGCCGGTGCGCGAGCCGCGGCGCCACCTCCCATCCGAGCCCGTCGCCGGCCAGCAGGACAAGCCCTTCTCCCGCTTGCCGGCACACCGCTTCCGCCGCTTCCACGCAAGCGTCCGCGTCCGATCCGTCCAGTGCCTCATGCTCCACTGTGAACACCCGGTCGGCCCCGTGTGCAATCATCCCTCGCGCCGCCTGGGCCGCCGGGCCCAACGCCCCTGCGATCACCTGCCCGCCGGTTCTATCCGCCAGGCGCCTGGCTCCGCCCAGCACTTCCTTGGCCGCCGCAGCCGGTTCCTTGCCGTCGCCTCCCCAGGCCACAACCACGACGTTCATCGTCAAATCACCTTCCGGTCCCAAAGCTTGCGGGCTAAAGCCGCGCCCTTGGCAGCGCCGTCATCCCCTTCGACAAACTCGCACTCGCTCTTTACCTCGGGGATGAACAGCTCCAGCACTTCAAGCCGATTGGCCGCCTCCCCGACATCCTCTTCGCCGAGCCCCAGCTCCACCGGTCCCCACACCTGGATGGGCTTGCGGTTGGCCATCATGATGTCCTTCACCTTGGGAAGCCGCGGCTGGTTGTCGGTCGCGTTGGTGATGCTGGCCACGCACGGGCCAGAAACGTCCACCACGAGCAATCCTCCCTCGACCTCCCGCTCCAGCCGCCACCCGTCCCCCGACGCCTCCAGCCGCGGAACGAAAGGAACAAAGGGCATGCCCAGCTCCTCCGCGAGCAGCGCCCCCACTTGGCCGAAATCCCATTCACCCGACTGCCGCCCGCACAAAACAAGATCCAACCCGCCCAGCTTCCGGACGGCCGCCGCCAGGGCCCGGGTCGCGACCGACGGCTCCTTAGGCGCCATCTGGCCGTCGTCCACCAGCACCGCGGCATCGGCCCCCATGGCCAGCGCCCGCCTGAGGGCGTCCTTGGCCTTCCCGCTTCCGAGGGTCAGCGCAGTCACTTGAGCGCCGTACCGCTCTTTGAGCCGGACGGCCACCTCGAGCGCGTTCAAGTCAAACGGCCCGATGACCATCGACGCCCCGGCCGCCGCGGCCTCCTTGCGCTCCGGGTCGATCTTGAACGCCCGCGGCGAAATCTCCGGATCCAAAATCTGCTTGATGCATACCCCGACGTGCATCCTCAGGCCTCCTTCGTGCTACCGTGACGCCCGGCTGCGCCGGTTCTCCCTGCCTGCGGGCGGGATCAGGCGCGAGCAATCCTTGCAGCAACACTTCGAGGTACATGCCGGCGATTTCCTTCGGAGACATCCGGCCGCCCGGCACATACCACTGGGGCAGCCAGTTGCAAGCGCCCAAGATGATGAGGGACGCAAGATGCGGATCGACGGGCCGGAACTCGCCGGTCTCGATGCCCTGCCGGATGATGGACTCCAGGCGCAGCCGATACTCCCGGCTGGCTTGCCGGACCGCCTGCCGGTGGCTTGCGGGAAGCGACCGCAGCTCACTCAGGTACACGGCGAACATATCCGCATGTTCGATGATGACTTGAACGTGGCTGGCGATGGCCCGGCCCAGCTTCTCTTGGGCCGAACCGGGACCGGATGCGATGGCCTCCAGCCTCTCGGTGTAGCGGGAAACGACGTGGCGATATGCGGGGAGCAACAGATCTTGCTTGGATTTGACGTAATGGTACAGGCTCGGTTTCTTCAGCCCCACCGCGTCCGCGATGTCCTGCATGGACGTGGCATGGTACCCCTTATGGCGGAACAAACGGAGAGCGGTCTTGAGCACTTCGTGGTACCGCCCGCGATGCGCCCGCACGGAACATCCTCCCGGGCCCGTCTACCGACCGATTGGTAGATTCGCGGTCAGTTTACGTTACTGCAAAAGGATTGTCAATCTATGGCCTGAATTATATTTTGATAGTAATAGTCTGGGCAAGGGATGCGGGCGAGCAAGGGGGGCGACGGCCATGGCAAGCGCCCATCCTCGCCGGGAAACGACCGCTCCCCGGGTGTTCTTTGACCGGCTCCCATTCCTTCAGCGGGTCATCGTCATGGACTTCGTGGACTTCCACGGCCTCAGAGGCTTTGCCGCCGAGCGGGTCATGCGGCTCGAAGCGCTGGAGGCCTTGGGCGAAGCGTTTGCGGTCCAAAATCCCGGTGCCCGGCTCAGAAGAAGCGGTGGCCAAGGCAAACCGGATCTTGGCCAGCCTGCCGATCTGGTCGCGGGGCTGTACGACGAGCGGTCCCTGCGACCGGCCGCCGGGAAACCCCAACCCGCGCCCGCCGCGGAAGGCGGTGCGCCGTAAGGAGGCGAGACGGCCCGATGGTTTCCTCAAGGCCTTGGTTGGAGCGGTACCCGTCCGGAGTGGCGACGACGCTGACCTACCCGGAGGAATCGCTGGTCCGGCCACTCATCCGGGCGGCCGAGAGCGACCCGAACCGGCCCGCGACGGTATTTTTCGGGGCGACCGCGTCCTACGGGCAACTGTTGGAGCAAGTGCGCCGGGCAGCGGCGGGACTTTCCGAGCTCGGTGTGCGCCCGGGCGACCGGGTGGCCATCATGCTGCCCAACTGCCCGCAATGCGTCATCGCGTTCTACGCGGTGCTGTGGCTGGGTGCCACGGTGGTTATGGTCAATCCGCTGTACACCCCACGGGAACTTCGCCACCAGCTGGCCGACTCGGGCGCCCGGGTCATCGTCGCCCTAGATCAAGTGTACCCCAAAGTGGCCGAGGTCTGGCCCGACACTGCGCTTGCGCGCGCGGTCGTCACCGCGATCGCGGAGTATTTGCCGTTCCCGCTGCGGTGGCTTTACCCGCTGCGCCTTCGCCGTCAAGGCCAGGCCGTAACCGTCCCCTCCTCTCCGGCGGTGATCCGGTGGGCGGACCTTTTGGCCTCGGAGCCCGCAGGCGACCCGGCACCGGTAAACGCCCGGACGGATGTGGCGCTGCTGCAGTACACGGGTGGGACGACGGGCGTTCCCAAAGGCGCGATGCTGAGCCACTACAACTTAATCGCAAACTGCGTGCAAATTTCGGCCTGGTTGCACCGGTTTCAGGGCCGGCCGTTCCGAGTGCTGGCTGTGTTGCCCTTCTTTCACGTGTACGGGCTGACGACCGTGCTGAACTACACCATCTTCGGCGGCGGCACCATGATCCTCGTTCCCCGTTACGATACCGGTTTAGTGCTGAAGCTCATCCAGCGCCACCGGCCCCACATCTTCCCCGGGGCGCCGACGATGTATGTGGCCATCCTGAACGATCCCCGGGCCCGCCAGGCGGACCTGCGTTCCATCGAGGCGTGCGTCAGCGGCGCGGCGCCGCTTCCGCTGGAAGTCCAGACCTCGTTCGAGGAACTGACCGGGGGCCGGCTCGTCGAAGGGTACGGCCTCACCGAGGCGTCACCCGTCACGCACTGCAACCCGGTGTGGGGCGAGCGGAAGGCGGGCAGCATCGGGCTTCCGTGGCCCGACACCGACTGCCGGATCGTCGATCCGGAAACCGGCGAGGACGTGCCTGACGGTCAGCCCGGCGAACTTCTCGTCCGGGGGCCCCAGGTGATGTTGGGATATTGGAACAACCATGCCGAGACTGCAGCCGCCCTGCGGGACGGTTGGCTCCACACCGGGGACATCGCCCGAATGGACGAGGACGGGTATTTCTACATCGTCGATCGCAAGAAGGACTTGATCATTGCGGGAGGATACAACATTTACCCGCGCGAGGTAGAGGAAGTGCTTTACGCCCACCCGGCCGTCAAGGAAGCGGCCGTCGTCGGGGTGCCCGATCCGTACCGCGGCGAGACCGTGAAAGCCTTCGTCGTCCTCAAAGACGGAGCCCGGGCCACCGAGGACGAACTGATCGAGCATTGCCGCGGGCAGCTGGCCGCGTACAAGGTGCCCCGCCTGGTTGAGTTCCGGGATGACCTGCCCAAGTCGCTGGTCGGAAAAGTGTTGCGCCGGGTGCTCCTGGAAGAAGAGCAACAGCGGCGGCAAGCCGCGGGTTGACGCGGCTTGCGGCACCCGCGGGCGGGCCCACCGGCCGGAGCTGCCCACCGGCGGAAAACCGAACGGCCGCCGGCGACAGCCGCTCTGCCAACGTCTTGTGGAAACCGGCCCGGCAAACGTTCGCAAGGAGGAAACGGCATGCTCCAGACAATCCGATCCGTTGCAGTGCTGGGCGCGGGCACCATGGGCGCCCAGATCGCCGCGCATGTGGCCAATCACGGCATCCCTTGCCTCTTGTTGGACATGGTGCCCGAAGGGGCGGGCGACAAGCCGGCTGACCGCAATCGCCTGGCGCGGCAAGCCCTTGAGCGCCTGACCCGGATGAAGCCCGCGCCCTTGTTCGGCCCCGACCGGTTGGCCCTCATCACCCCGGGAAATTTCGCGGACGACTTGGCGCGCATTTCCGGGGCGGATTGGGTCATCGAGGCGGTGGTGGAAAATCTCGACGTCAAGCGCCGGCTCTGGGAACAGGCGGCTCCCCTCGTCCGGGAAGACGCGATTGCAAGCACTAACACGTCGGGCATCCCCATCCACCGAATCGCGGCGGGCCTGCCCGAACGGTTTCGCCGTCAGTTTCTCGGCACCCACTTTTTCAACCCGCCCCGCTACTTGCACTTGCTTGAGGTCATCCCCACAGCCGACACCGACCCCGCCGTCGTAGAGCGGATCCGGGACTTCGGCGAGCGGGTGCTGGGAAAGGGCGTCGTGATCGCGCGGGACACGCCCAATTTCATCGGCAACCGCATCGGCTGCTACGGGCTCATGGAAACGTTGCGGGCCATGGAGGAGCTCGGCTTGCGGCCCGATGAGGTGGACAGCGTGACCGGCCCGGCCATGGGCCGGCCCAAGAGCGCCACGTTCCGGACCCTCGACCTGATCGGGATCGACGTGTTTGCTCTCGTCGCCGACAATTTGCGAGAAGCCGTCGATGAGCAATGGGAGCGGGAGGCATTTGTCCTTCCGGCCGGGATACGGCAGCTGATGGAGCGAGGCTGGCTTGGGGAAAAGGCCGGCCAAGGTTTTTACAAGAGAGTGAAGAGCAACGGTCAAAGCGAAATCTTGGTTCTCGACCTGGAGACCTTCGAGTACGTGCCCCGCCGGCGGCTGAGCGCCCCCTCGCTGGCCGCGGTTCGCAACATTGACGACGTCGGCGAGCGGCTGCGGCGTCTGGTGCAAGCTGGCGACGCCGCGGGCCGGCTGGCGTGGACAGTCATGAAGCGGACGCTTCTTTACACCGCCCGGAAAGCCGCCGAGATCGCAGAAGACATCGTCAGCATCGATCGAGCCATGCGATGGGGCTTCGGTTGGGAGTTGGGACCGTTTGAGGCGTGGGACGCCATCGGGTTGCGGGAGTCTTTGGAGCGGATGAGCCGCGAGGGCGAAGAGATCCCCGGCTGGATCGCCCAGCTGGCCGGAGGCGCTCGCCCGGCGTTCTATCCCATCGAGGGGAGGAAAATCCTCTGCGCTGCACCGGCAGGAGGCCACATTCCCGTCCCGGAGCGGCCTCGCGTCATCACCGTCGCGCGGCTCGAGGCCGAGGAACGGATCATCCGGTCCGCACCCGGTGCGACGTTGTACGACATTGGGGATGAGGTGGCGCTGGTGGACTTTCACTCGCCCAAGCAGGCCATCGGCGTGGATCTCGTCCAAATGCTGCAGGCCGCCATGGAGCGGGTCCGCCGGGAATTCCGGGGACTGGTCGTCACAAGCCACGTGCAGCCCAACTTTTGCGTCGGCGCCAACCTCGTCCTGCTGCTTTCGGCCGCCCAGGAAGGGGACTGGGACGAGGTCGACCTCATGGTGCGGCAGTTCCAGGGGGTCAACATGGCCCTCAAGTACTTCGAGCGCCCGGTGGTGATCGCGCCGTACGGCATGACCCTCGGCGGCGGCGCCGAGCTGACGTTTGCGGCCGATCAGGTGGTGGCCGCGGCTGAGACGTACATGGGGCTCGTCGAAGTCGGGGCCGGCCTCATCCCCGGCGGCGGCGGTTGCAAGGAAATGCTCATCCGCCACTTGGAAGGCACGCCGGGCGCGATGGATGTTCCATCGCCGTCCGGGGACGCAACGGCCGTGCAGTCGATGCCCGATCTGCAGCCGCTTGCGACCCGGGCCTTTGAGCTGATCGGCACCGCTCGCGTATCCACCAGCGGCCCCGAGGCGCAGGCGCTGCGCTACTTGCGGCCCCACGACCGGATCGTCGCCAACCGAGACCACCTGTGGCATGAAGCGAAACAGGCGGTGCTCGCCATGGACGCGGCCGGGTACCGGCCGCCGGTCCGCCCGGCCATCCCGGTCGTCGGTCCCGGCGGCCGGGCGGTCATGGAACTGGCCGCGCAACATCTGCACTGGGCCGGTTACGCGACCGAGCACGACTTGGAGATCGCCCGCAAGCTGGCCTACGTGCTGAGCGGCGGCGAGGTGTCGGCCGGAACCCGGGTGAGCGAAGAGTACTTGCTCGAACTGGAGCGGGAGGCGTTTTTGAGCCTGTGCGGCCATCCCAAGAGTCAAGAGCGCATGCAGCACATCCTGGCCACCGGCAAGCCGTTGCGCAACTGACGCCGCGGCGGAAGGAGTGACACATCGTGCAGGATGCGGTCATCGTATCGGGTGCGCGGACGCCCATCGGCAAAGCCCACAAGGGAACGCTCAAGGACGTGCGGCCCGACGACCTGGCGGCCCTGGCCATCCGCGAGGCGATCCGCCGGGCCCCGGGGGTCCTTCCGGAGATGGTGGACGATGTCATCCTCGGCTGTGCCATGCCCGAAGGCGAACAGGGGCTCAACATCGCCCGTATTGCGGCGTTGCGGGCGGGGCTGCCGCCGTCGGTGCCGGGATTCACCGTCAACCGGTTTTGCTCGTCGGGCTTGCAAGCCATCGCCCTGGCGGCGGAGCGCATCATGCTGGGCCACGCGGACGTCGTCGTGGCCGGCGGCGTCGAGAGCATGAGCCGGGTGCCCATGACGGGCCACCGACCGGCGCCCAACCCGGAGCTTGTCCGCACGTTCCCCGAAGTGTATATGAGCATGGGGCTCACCGCCGAGCAGGTGGCCGCCCGGTTTGGGGTGAGCCGGGAGGAACAGGACGCCTTCGCGCTGGAAAGCCACCGGCGGGCCGCGGCCGCCGCGGACCAGGGCCGGTTCGCAGAGGAGATCGTTCCGGTGCCCGTCAAGCGGGTGCGGTTCGACGGGCGCAACGCGGTTTCCGAAACCGTCGTCCTGGACAAGGACGAGGGTATCCGGCGGGACACGTCCATGGAGGCGCTGGCGCAGCTTAAGCCCGCGTTCAAGCAAGGGGGCACGGTGACCGCG
>JACDOI010000064.1 GCA_017656145.1 Bacillota bacterium
CCGATGATGTGCGGCGGCTGATAGACCTTGTGCGGGACCGGGTTCAACGGGAATTCGGGATCGAGCTGGAGACGGAAGTGGGACTGCTGGGGTTCGCCCGAATCGAGGTGTGATGCGTGCAGGGCATGTGGATCCGGGGCGGTAGGCGGCTTGCGGGCCGCTATCACGTGTCAGGCGCCAAAAACGCCGTCTTGAAGATGATGGCCGCTGCCCTGATGACCGAGGAGCCGTGCGTCCTCCGCCGTGCGCCCGCCATTCGAGACGTGGAAACGATGGCGGAGCTCATCCGCCATCTGGGGGTCGAGGTAGCCTGGCAGCCCGGCGGGGACATGCGGGTCTGCGCACGAGGGATCGGAAGCTTGGAAGCGCCGCAACACCTTGTCCGCCAGATGCGGGCGTCGGTTTTGGTTATGGGCCCCGTCCTCGCCCGGATGGGACAGGTGCGGGTGGCCTTGCCGGGAGGGTGTGCCATCGGGCCCCGGCCCATAGAGCTCCACCTGCGGGGCTTGCGCAAAATGGGCGCGGCCATCACCGAGGAGCGGGGGTTCATCGAGGCCCGGGCGGACCGTTTGGTGGGCGCCGACATCCATCTGGATTATCCGAGCGTCGGCGCGACGGAAAACTTGATGATGGCAGCGACGCTGGCCCGGGGAACGACGGTTATCCGCAACGCCGCCCGGGAACCGGAGATCATCGATTTGCAGCTGTTTCTCAACCGCATGGGGGCCCGGGTTTCCGGCGCCGGCACTAGCTCCATCCGGATCGAGGGGGTAGAGGGGCTAAACGGCGCGATCCACGAAGCAGTCCCCGACCGCATCGAAGCGGGAACCGTCATGATCGCGGCGGTCATGACCGGAGGGGACGTGACGCTTGTCAACGCGATTCCAGAGCATCTGGAGGCTGTCACCGCCAAGCTCCGGGAGGCCGGAGCCACGGTGGAGGAGACGACGGAGGGACTTCGGGTGACCGCGGGCGAGCGGCCGAAACCGGTGTATCTGAGGACCCAGCCGTACCCGGGTTTTCCTACGGATATGCAGCCCCAGTTCATGGCGTTGCTCGCCCTTGCGCAAGGGGCCAGCATCGTCACCGAGACGGTGTACACCAGCCGGATGAAGCATGCGGACGAGCTGAGACGAATGGGAGCGGATATCGTCGTCGACGGGCAGGTGGCTATCATCCGCGGGGTTCGCCGGCTGACGGGCGCGGTCGTTGAGGCTTCGGACTTGCGGGCGGGAGCCGCCTTGATTCTCGCGGGCCTGGCAGCCGAAGGGGAAACGGTCGTCGACGGTATCCATCACGTGGACCGGGGATACGAAGCGCTGGACGTCAAGCTGAGGGCTCTGGGCGCGGAGATCCGGCGCATCGGCGAAGGCGTTCCGGTCGTTTCGGGCCTCCCGGTGGCCAAGGCGTGATGCGCTGCCCTGGCCCGTTGCCGGGCCGGTCAGCCCAATGGTATACTGAACCCGCATCGTCGGCCCGGCGCGCCAGCGCTGGCAAACCTGGGCATGCGGAAGGAACGGGAGCCCCATGGCGACGCTCCGGGAACCGGTTCGGGCCGGGGCAGCCCTCCTCGCGCTCCTGGTCGTTCTCGGCTTGTACGCGCTTTTGCAATCGCCTTATTTCGCCGTTACCGAAGTGCAGGTCGTAGGCGTCGAGCGATTGGACCCGTCAGCCCTTGCCGAGATAACCCAGGTTCGGCCCGGGGATAACCTGCTTGAAATCGACATGCAGGCGGTGGCCCGGCGGGTTGCGGCCCACCCGCGGGTTCGGCTGGCCGAGGTGAACCGGCTTTTGCCCGGCACGTTGGTCATCCGGGTGGCGGAGCATGTGCCGGTGGCCGTCGTGATGGGGTCCGACGGGGCCGCGGGCCTGACGAGGGACGGTCAATCCGTACCGCTTCTGCCAGGGGAGCAAGATCGGTTACCGGTGCTCGGGGATGTGCCGCCCGGGTTGCTGCCGGCCGCGTTGCAAGCTTCCGCTGAACTTCCCCCGAACATGCGGGTCGGCATAGTTTCCATCACCTTCGAGCCCGACACCGGCATCGAGCTTCGGACCCGCTCCGGCATCCGGGTCTTCCTGGGCGGCGCAGAGGAGATGGACCGAAAGGTGGCCATAGCCGTCCAGTTGCTCCGCAACGGCGGCGAGCGCTACCGCGTGGTGGATCTGCGCTATCCCCGCTCCCCGGTAGTGCGGTCGCAATAGTCAGGAAAAAACGCGCGGCGGCCGCTGGGAACGGTGCAAGGAATCGCGGTTCGGCTGTGGAATAGACGAGGAAGCGGCAGGTGGGAGGGACCTCACCCGTGGCCAGACGACGGATCGTCGGCGGCCTGGACGTCGGCACCACCAAGGTATGCACGTGCATCGCCGAGATCGGCTCCGACGGCGGCCTGAGCATCATCGGGGTGGGCGTTTGTCCGTCGCAAGGCATGCGGCGGGGGGGCGTGGTAGACCTGGAAGCGACCGTGCGGTCCATTCAAGAGTCCACGGCCTTGGCCCAGCAGATGGCCGGCGTCCAATTGGAACGGGTGACCCTTGGCGTCTCCGGTCCCCACATTAGCTCGCTGAATTCTTCCGGCGTCATCGCTGTGGCGGGAAGCGGCGGAGAAATTCGCCCCGAGGATACCGAGCGGGTGCTTCAAGCGGCCCGGGCGGTGCGCATCGCGCCCGACCGGGAAGTGCTCCACGTGCTCCCGCGCGAATTCATCGTCGACGGTTGCAAAGGAATCCGGGATCCGGTGGGCATGGCCGGCGTGCGTCTTGAAGCTGTCGTCCACATTGTCACCGCAGCCGTCTCCCACACGCAAAACCTGATTAAGGCGGTGGAGCGAGCCGGATTGGAAGCCGCGGAGCTGGTCCTGCCGTCGCTGGCCGCGGCGGAAGCGGTTCTCACCGCCAAGGAGCGGGAAATGGGCATCGCCCTGGTGGATATCGGCGGCGGCACGACCGACATTGCGGTGTTCCTCGACGGCCGCCCGATCCACACCGGCGTCGTCCCCGTCGGCGGCCATCACGTGACGAACGACATCGCTGTCGGTTTGCAGCTGCCCATCGACAAGGCTGAAGAGCTCAAACTGCAGTACGGCTCCGCGGTCCGGGAACTGGCCGCGACCCGGACCGGAAGCGTGGGCCGGCTGAGCAACGGGCGGACGAGCCTGATGGACATCGTCGGTCCCCGGATCGAGGAATTGTTTCAGCTCATACAGGTCGAGATCGAGCGAACGGCCAGCCTGCAGCTGATTCCCGGCGGGATTGTGCTCTGCGGTGGCGGAGCGCTTCTGGACGGGATGACCGAGGCGGCCCGGGAGCAGCTCGGGGTGCCCGCGCGCTTGGGCGTGCCCGAGGGATGGGCTGGCCTCGCCGACGTGGTCAGGAGCCCAGTCTACGCCACTGCCGTCGGGTTGGCCGTATTCGCGGGCCGGCAGAGCATAGCCGGCCAGGCCCGTTCCAACGGAAGGGCCATCGGCGGTTGGCTTGAGCGGATCAAAGAATGGCTGAGCAATTTCCTGTGATGCCCGGGAGAAGCGCTAGGAGGCGGGGCCCATGTTTGAGTTTGACGAGGCTCAGGAGCAATTCGCGCGCATCAAAGTGGTTGGCGTGGGCGGCGGAGGCCAAAACGCCGTCAACCGCATGATCGAGGCCGGCCTAAAAGGCGTCGAGTTTTCGGCCCTCAACACCGATGCCCAGGCGTTGATGATGTCCAATGCTCCTGTCAAGCTTCGCATTGGGGAGAAGCTGACCCGGGGGCTTGGTGCCGGCTCCAACCCGGAGATCGGTCAGAAGGCCGCAGAGGAAAGCCGGGATGAGATCCGAGCGCTCCTTGCGGGCTCCGACATGGTGTTCATCACCGCCGGCATGGGCGGAGGCACCGGTACCGGCGGCACGCCGGTAGTGGCGGAGGTCGCCCGGGAAGTGAGCGCCCTAACGGTGGGCGTCGTCACCAAGCCGTTCGCGTTTGAGGGCCGAAAGCGCCAGCAGCAGGCCGAACAAGGCATCGAGATGCTGCGGGACAAGGTCGACACGCTGATCGTTATCCCCAACGACCGCCTGCTTCAGGTCGCCGACAAGAAGACGTCCATCCTCGACGCATTTCGCCTGGCCGACGACGTGTTGCGCCAGGGGGTGCAGGGCATTTCGGACTTGATCACCGTGCCCGGACTCATCAATCTGGACTTCGCCGACGTGCGAACCATCATGGCCAACGCCGGGTCCGCACTCATGGGCATCGGTGTCGCGACGGGCGAGGATCGCGCAGTGAAGGCGGCCAAGATGGCCGTCTCAAGCCCATTGCTCGAGGCATCCATCGAAGGCGCCCGGGGCATCTTGCTCAACATCACCGGCAGTTCCAATCTGGGCCTGTTCGAAGTCAACGACGCGGCCGAGATCATCGCGGAAGCCGCGGATCCCGAGGCCAACATCATCTTTGGGGCCGTCATCGACGAAACGCTGCGGGATGAAGTGCGGGTGACGGTCATCGCGACGGGCTTCGACGCCCGGGGCAACGGGCGCCGCAAGGCCATCCATGAGCTGGAGATCAAGCCGTTTGCCACCGACGACCTGGACATCCCGGCGTTTTTGCGGCGCCGGTCGAGTTAACACCGGTCATCCGGTGCCTTCCATGCGTTGCATCTCCCGGCGGAGTTTTTTCAGGATGCGCTTTTCCAGCCGGGAGATGTACGACTGGGAGATGCCGAGCAAGTCGGCTACTTCCTTCTGCGTCTTCTCCCGGCCGTTTTTCAGTCCGAACCTGAGCTCCATGATGCGCTTTTCCCGCCCCGACAGCCGGTCCATCGCGATCATGAGCAACGTCCGATCCACCTCGTCCTCGATGTGCCGGACGATATCGCTGTCGGTGCCGATGACGTCCGACAGCAACAGCTCGTTGCCGTCCCAGTCGGTATTGAGCGGCTCGTCGAACGACACTTCCGCCCGGGTTTTGCTGTTCCGCCGCAGGTACATAAGGATTTCGTTCTCGATGCAGCGGGACGCGTACGTAGCCAGCTTGATGTTTTTGCCGGGGTCAAAGGTGTTGACGGCTTTGATCAGACCAATGGTGCCGATGGACACCAGGTCCTCGATGGCCACCCCCGTGTTGTCGAATTTGCGGGCGATATAGACCACCAGCCGGAGGTTTCGCTCGATGAGGGGGCCCCGCACCGACCCGTCGCCCATCTTCAGTCGTTGAATGAGACGGGCCTCCTCCGCCGGGGAAAGCGGAGGCGGCAAGACTTCGCTGCTGCCCACATAGAGGATCCGCGGCGATAGCCAAGTCCGGGCCAGGACCCGGATGAGCCACCATCGCATGAGCAGCCTAAACCTGGGAATCAGGGGTAACATCGCCCGTTCGCGCCCTCCCTGCGAGCAGATTGGGAGCCGGGACGTCCGCGGCGCGGGCCGCCGTGGCGTGCTGGACAAGCTCCGGATGAACGAGGGCTTGATACGCTCCTTCCGGATCCAGGGGCCCTTTGCACAGGCCCAGGATGCACGGACCGACCGGCACGGCGCCACCGTCGACGACAATGCGCACCTCGTCCGGGCGAAACCCAACCATAAGGCCGTGCTCCCGGCCGATGGAGGCGTACGGGATAACCCGGAAGCGGGACGACCACCGCTCGGACGCCAAAAGGCGCGTGACGGGCGTCAGATCTCCCTGCTCCAGCTTCTCGACCGCGGGCTGCAAGTAGTCGGGCAGCAAGCTCCGCAGGCTGGCGCCCTCGATGACCGTCACCGGCGACCCGGACAAAGGATCCCGGAGGCGGTTGCCCGTATCCACCAGCGCCTCTACCCGGTGGACGCTGTCGCCGAACCGGATCTCCAGCGGCACCTGGTACAGCTGCTGCCAGATCCGCCGCTGAACGACGCCCCAGCCAAGCTCGGCGATGATCAAGATCGCGCCGCACGCGGCAAGGAAACCGGCCAAACCGTCAGGCCGGGCAGGATCGCCGGCGAGAAAGGACGCCGCCATGCCGGCGCCGGCGGCCGCGAAACCGACGCCGTAAAAATGGGCCGCCACCATGGCCATCCGCCGTGCCCGCAGCGGGCGAAAGGCGACGGCCACCATCAGCAAGGAAACCAGCAGGACGACGGGGGGAAACCGCAAGATGCCGTAATACGGCACGACCCCGGCTTCGGCCACGCTGTAGAGAAAGAAGTAGCCGGTTCCAAGCAGCGCCGCCCCGCTCAGGCGGCGGCGGGATGTGGGCGTGCGCGTCACCGCGGCGGTGGCCCAAAGCAACAGGTAGTCAAAAAGGAAGTTCGCCGCGAGCTGCAGGACGAACACGTCGATCAAAACTACCGTCGTTGCGCGTGCGATGGTCCTTCCCTCCCCCCGCCGGCCGATGCCCCGTCCTTTTGATGAGCGCGTGCCTCCTTGTGCGCTCATGATATTACCAGCGGCGGTGGGGCATTCCTCCCGCACCTTCCGTTTCGAATCCGCTCGCTGGAATAGGTCTCCTTTGCCTATGGCAATACTGAGAGAAGCAAGGCGACTGCCGCGGGGAGGCCCGGATCGATGAACAAAGTCGAGATCTGCGGCGTGAACACCTCCAAGCTGCCGGTGCTATCCAGCGAACGCATGCGGGAACTGCTTGAGCGGGTCCGGGAAGGGGACAAGGAAGCTCGGAGTGAGCTCATCCAGGGCAACCTGCGGCTTGTGCTCAGCGTGATCCAGCGGTTCAACAATCGGGGCGAGAACGTCGACGACTTGTTCCAGGTCGGCTGCATCGGCCTGATGAAAGCCATCGACAACTTCGACCTGAGCCAGAACGTCAAGTTTTCCACGTACGCGGTGCCCATGATCATCGGCGAGATCCGCCGCTACCTGCGGGACAACAACCCGATCCGGGTGAGCCGCAGCCTGCGGGACATCGCTTATAAGGCGCTTCAGGTGCGGGATACTCTGGTGAGCCGGAACAACAGCGAGCCCACCATCGGACAGATCGCAGAAGAGATGGGTCTGGCCCGGGAGGAAGTCGTGTATGCGCTGGACGCGATTCAAGAACCCGTCTCTCTGTTCGAACCCATCTACCATGACGGCGGCGATCCCATCTTTGTGATGGACCAGATCAGCGATGAGCGGTCGCAGGATAGCGTGTGGATCGAGGGCATCTCCATCCGGGAGGCCATGTCCCGCCTCAGCGAACGGGAGAAGCTCATCTTGACCAAGCGGTTCTTCGACGGCCGGACGCAAATGGAGGTGGCCGACGAAATCGGCATCTCCCAGGCTCAAGTGTCCCGGCTGGAGAAGGCGGCTCTGAAGCACTTGCGGAGACACATGTCGGGATGAGGTGAAAGGAGGACGGCGGCATGCTCCGGCATCGGAGCCGACCCGGGCGCGGCCGGGCACTGACGGGACGGATTGCCGTCGCCCTGGCGATGGCGGTGGCGGCGTTGGCCCTCGTATCAGTCTGGCGGGCGGCGCGGCCCTACGTGACGCACGCGTACAACACGATTCCCGTGTTTCGCTTGCACGTCGTAGCCCACAGCAACGCCCCGGACGATCAGGAGATGAAGCTCCAAGTCCGGGATGCGGTGTTGCCCATCGTCTTGCAGCTGGCACAGGGGGCACAGTCGGCCGAGGAGGTCCACCGCCGCGTGCTGGCGGAGCGGGAGCGCATCGAGGCGGCGGCGCTCGGCCGGTTGCGGGCGCTTGGCGAGACTCACGGTGTGCGGATTGAAAGCGAGTCCGGCCCGGATGGCGCGCCTTTGGCGGTGCGGGTGATCATCGGGGCCGGGCAGGGAAGAAACTGGTTTTGCGTTCTCTTCCCCCCGCTCTGCTTTGCAGGGGGAGGGGAGGCGGTGCAGGCGTCGCCTCACGTTCCGCCCCCGGAAGAGGGAATCCGGGCAGCGATCCCCTGGCTTGACTGGTTGCCGGGCTTGTCATCGATGCTCCTCGGTAGTCTGGGGGAGGTGAACGAGGATCACGTCCACACCGATCTTGCGCACGCGCTTCCAGGGGATGGCGATGTCGGGCCGACGGCCGAATAAGCTGACGAGCCGGCGCCCCTCGCCCGGCACAAGAAGGGCCCGGATGCGGCCCGTCTCCACATCCACGTCCACATCGTAGACGTAGCCGAGCTTCCGCCCGTCGACGACGTTGATCACGTCCAAGAGCCGCAACTCGGAAGCGCGGACGAGCAAGGGCCTGTTTCCCCCCTTTTTTCGGTACTATATTCCTCCCATCTGAGCCCCACAACGCCGGCCCACCGGGCAGTGTCCGGGAGGGCCGTACGTCTTTTGGGCTGGTCCCGTACCGGGCGGCCCGAGGTGTATCCAGGTATAATGGTAGGCAAAGGAGGGAGCCGGGGTGAGGTGCCCGTACTGCAACCACGACCAAAGCAAAGTGCTCGACTCCCGGGCTACCGATGAGGGGGCTTCCATCCGCCGCCGGCGGGAGTGCGGGGCATGCGGCCGGCGGTTTACGACGTACGAGCGCTGGGAAGAGATCCCGCTCATGGTCATCAAGAAGGACGGCCGGCGAGAGCCGTTCCAGCGACAGAAGATTTTGACGGGTCTGTTGAAAGCGTGCGAGAAGCGGCCTATCCCGGTGGCCTCCCTGGAACAGCTGGTGGACGACATCGAACGGGAGTTGCGCAAAAAGGGCGAGACGGAGGTGACCACCCGCCAGATCGGTGAGCGGGTGATGGAGGGACTGCGGGCCATCGACGAGGTGGCCTACGTCCGGTTCGCGTCGGTATACCGGGAATTCCGGGATTTGACGGCGTTGTTGGGCGAAGTGGAGAGGCTCATCCGCAAGGAGGAAGCCGGCGCATGAGGGCCACAGGCAAAGGAACCGGAGTTACCGTATGGCAAGTTGCCGCCTGGGCGGACCTGGGCATTCGGCACGGGTTCACCGATCGCCGGGGAGGCGTCAGCCTTTCGCCCTATGATTCCCTCAACCTCGGGTTTCACGTCGGCGACGACCCCGCCCGGGTGCGGGAAAACCGCCGCCGGGCGTGCGAAGCACTGGGCGTTTCGCCCGGTTCCCTCGTCGTCGCCCAGCAGGTGCACGGCGCCCGGGTAGCGGTCGTCACCCGCGAAGATGCAGGGCGCGGCGCAGAGGAGCCGGCCGGTGCCGTCCCCGGTGCTGACGCCCTGATCACGGCTGATGCCGGTCCGGTGCTGGCGGGATTGTACGCGGACTGCGTGCCGGTATTGCTGTTCGACCCGAAAACGCCGGCGGCCGGCCTTGTGCACGCGGGCTGGCGGGGCACCGCCCAGGTCATCGCGGCCCGGGCGGTGGAGGCCATGCGGGAGGCGTTCGGTACCCGGCCTGAGGATTGTTTGGCCGCCATCGGTCCGAGCATCGGCCCGTGCTGCTACGAGGTCGGCTCTGAAGTCGCAGACCGGTTTGGCCCAAGCGCCCGTCGTTACTTCATGCGCAAGGGCGGCCGGTGGCACCTGGACCTTTGGCAGGCCAACCGGGAGGCCCTAGAGGCGGCCGGTTTGCCCGCGGCGGCCATTTGGACGGCCCAGGTGTGCACTTGCTGTCGTTCGGACCTGTTTTTCTCTCACCGGGGATCCGGCGGCCGAACGGGTCGGATGGCCGCTCTGATCGGCTTGTGAAGCGACTCGGGAAGGACTTGCCATATGGGGATCGAACCCTTGAGGTCGGGAGGTGCGTGCCCGTGGCGCGCGGGCGTCAGATCGCAGCCACCTTCCTGGTGGCCGCCGGGCTGTTCGGGCTGTTGAGCCTGTACAGCAGCGCCACCGGGGAGGTTGGCCGGTACTTGTCGGCTTTCCTCCGAGATCTCATGGGACAAGCGGCCGGCGGTCCCATGCTCATCCTCATATGGCTAGGCGTGATTTTGTTTCGGCGGCCGTGGGATCTGGTCACCGCGCGCCGGCTGACGGGGATCTTGCTGGTCTTGCCGGTGATCGCAGCCGGCCTTCATCTGTACAGGCTCTGGCCCGCGTGGCCTCCGGCATGGATCGTGGCCGAGCAAGTCTCAGCCGGCTCCCGTCTTGGCGGGGGCGGGGCGTTGGGCGGCGCGATTGCAGCCGTGCTCATGAATGGCCTGGGGCCGTTGGGAACGGCTCTCGCGGGACTGGCTTTGATGCTGGTCGCGTGGCTTTTGGTGGCCGAGCGCTCGTGGCGAACCGCGCTGGCGGGAGTCGGCCGGGAGGCGTTCGGCCCCCAGGGTCGGCTGCCCCGGCCCAACTTACCAAGGTCGCTACCGCCCCCGCCGCCCCGGGCGCCCCCCCCACCCC
>JACDOI010000065.1 GCA_017656145.1 Bacillota bacterium
CGCGGACACGGATCCCGCTGCGACCGGAGTTGCGGCCCACGCTAGCACGATGTCCCGGGCAGTGCGGGCGTCGATGGCGCCGCGGCCGAACACCAGCCCTACGCCGAACACGGCGCCGACGATGGAGTGCGTCGTCGACACCGGCAAGCCCAGGGAGGTGTATAAATGGACGTTGAGGGCGGCCGCAGCTTCCGCAACGAACGCCATGGGGGGCAAAAGGTGGGTAATGCGGGAACCGATCGTTTCCATCACTTTGTATCCCCAGGTCGCGATGCCCGCGACGATGGTGAGCCCCCCCAGGATCGCGGCTTTTTGCGGAGTGAGCAGACCCGCCCCGGTGATGACCCCGGTGGCGTTGGCCACGTCGTTGGCCCCCCAGGAAAACGCCATGTACATGCCGCTGAAGGTGAGCACCCATGCCCAGAACCGGTCGCTGACGGCGATGCGCTGCAAGATGAGGGCGTGCAAGACCTTATACAGGACAAAGGCCATGATCGCCGCGCCGATGGGCGTCAAAATCCAGGCAAGGAAAATATCCATCAGCTGTACCCACCGGATAGGTACCTCACCCGCCGCCAGCCCCGCTCCGGCCACCGCACCGACAGTCGAATGGGTGGTGGATACCGGCAGCTTTAGGTACGTCGCCCACATGAGCCAAACGCCGGCCGCCAGCATGGACGCTAGAGCGATGAGCGTCGCCTTCTCAGGGTCAAGGAGATCGAGGGGGACGATTCCCCGGCCGACGGTCTTGATGACCCGGTGGCCGTACAACACCGAGCCCAACAAGCTGAAGACACCGACGATGATGACTGCTTCCCGGATAGTCCGCACCCGAGCGCCAACGGCGGTGCCCATCGTGTTCGCGGCGTCGTTGGCGCCCAAGTTCCAGCCGACAAAGACGCCGGAAAGTAAGATCAACAGACTGACTAAACTCACGCGCTTTCGTCCCCCGGCCCGGCAAACGGTGACCGGACCTGTGTCGATTGGCCACAGCGAATGAGCGGCCAGCCGGCACAGCCTCAGAGCTGCACCCCTGTTTTTCTTCGCCGCCTGAGGCGGCACACCTTTTCGCCGGGTGCGTACGATGGGAAGAAGCCCGCGGTGAAAGGGGCGAGGTTCATGGACGACGTGTATTATTTCGCCTACGGCTCGTGCATGAGCCCGGCCGACCTGGCGCGGGACGTGGAGGAATTCCAACTCATCGGACCCGCCCGGGTGCGCGGGTACCGCCTGGGCTTTACCCGCTATTCCCGAGCGCGCCGGGGAGGGGTCGCGGACCTGGTTCCCGACAAAGACGGGGTGGTGGAGGGGGTCTTATACCGCCTGCCCAACGAGCAGCTTCCGGCCCTCGACGAGCGGGAAGGGGCGCCCGAACACTACCGCCGGGAGTACATCCCGGTGGAAGCCGGGGGCAAGACGTACGAAGGCGTCCTTACCTACGTGGTGGTCGACAAAGCGGCCGCCGAGATCGCGCCGCACCCCGACTACATTCAGACGATTCTGCGGGGGGCCGAAGCGTACCTGAGTCCCGAGTACGTCGGGAAGCTGCGGGAAACCGTTAAGCAGTTGTCCGAGCGCAAGCCCGGCGAACGCAAAGCGGGAGAACGGGGCCCCAGCGAGCGAGAACCGGCCGACGGGCGGCGCCGGGCCGGGCGACGACG
This sequence comes from Bacillota bacterium, assembly GCA_017656145.1. Taxonomy (GTDB): domain Bacteria; phylum Bacillota; class Limnochordia; order Limnochordales; family ZCTH02-B6; genus JACDOI01. The sequence goes on from JACDOI010000065.1 coordinate 1,662, forward strand.
GCGGGTTCGGGGGCGGTTCCGGAGGATGCGGGGAACCCGTCCGTCACGCATCATCCTCGTCCGCCGGCTCGTCGGGTGATCCGCCGGGCGCTTCCCCCGCGAAGAAGCGCTCCACGCCCCGCACGATGGCGGCCGCGACGCGATCGCGGTACTCGGTCGTTTGCATGAGCTGCCGGTCCCTGGGGCTGGTGACAAACCCGATTTCTATCAGCGCTGCCGGCATTTTGGTCCCCCGGAGCACCCGGTAGTTGCCGGGGAGCGCCTGCCGGTAGTTGGGCGGGTAGACGGTCAGCAGCTCCTCCTGGATGAGCATCGCGAGCCGCCGGCCTGCTTCCGAAGACGGCAGGTGGAACGTCTGGGCCCCGAAGCACTCTGGGATCGGAAACCGGTTTACGTGCAGGCTGAGGAACACGTCCGCACCGAGCCGGTTTGCGATCTGTGCCCTCTCGTCGAGGGGGACGAAGGTATCATCCCGCCGCGTTAGAATCACCGCAGCGCCGGCCTCCTCCAGCCCGCGCTTCAGCCGAAACGCCATGTCCATGTTGATCTCTTTCTCGATCAGTCCTGAAGGCAGGTGGCACGCGCCCCGGTCGGACCCGCCGTGGCCCGGATCGATCGCCGCAACTACCCCGGCCAACGGGCCGGCCGCCGGGTCAAAGACCGGTGCCGAGCGGCGGGCGGCTATCGCCGCTCCGAGGAGCAACAGACAAACGGCCGACGCGATGCGCAGCGCACGCCCGGGCATGGTGCAAGGCCTCCTCACAGCTGGATCGTATGACTCACCTCAATTGACAGATTCCGGAGGGTGCTCAGATGGCGGGCGTGGAACTTCAGAACGACTCGGGAGCTTTACGCCTTGACGTGCGGCCCGGGCTGACGCATGCTGCCCGCCGTTGAAGGAGAACCTCACGGAAGCACGAATAGAGGACAGAACATTCAACTCCTAAGGGGACTCATCGTTGCGGGTCATTGTCGTCGGCGCGGGCAAGCTCGGCTACGAGGTCGCCAGGCTCCTTTCAGCAGAAGATCACGATATCGTCGTCGTCGACCAGCGGGAAGACGCGCTGTCGGAAGTTGCCAACAGCCTGGACGTGTTGTCTATCCAGGGCAACGGGGCCAGTCCCAAGGTCCTGGCAAAAGCGGGTGTGGACAAGACCGATCTGCTCATCGCCGCGGCCGGTCCGGACGAAGTCAACATCGTCGCCTGTCTCACCGCCAAACAGAGAGGCGTGCCGGTGTGTGCCGCCCGGGTTCGCAACGCGGATTACTTGTCCGACGATAACCCCGCATTTACCCACATGCGTTTCGGCATCGACGTCGTCGTCAATCCGGAGCGGACCGCGGCCTTGGAGATCACCCGCATTCTGAAAACGCCCACTGCCACCCAGGTAGCCTACTTTGCCGGCGGGCGGGTAAGCCTCATCGGGTTGAAGGTGGACGGGGGGGCGCCCATCGTTCGGGGGCCGTTGCGGGAAATCCAGCCCCAGCGGTGCGTGGTGGCCGCGGTGGTGCGGGACGACAAGATCCTCATTCCTGACGGCGATACGGTGGTCCGCCCTGGAGATAAGATTTACCTTGCAGGCCGTACCGGGAACTTTGCGGAGATCAGGGCGTTGATGGGATCGAGCGCCCGGTCCATGCGGGATGTTGTCATCGTCGGCGGGGGTCGCATCGGGTTGCCCTTGGCGCAAATGCTGGCGTCGGGCCAGCGGCGAGGCATGGAGGTCAAGGTCATCGAGCGAAGCCCCGAACGCTGCGCGGAACTCGCCGCCGCCTTGCCGGGCGTCCTGGTCATCTGCGGCGACGCGGAAAAACTGGAAGTGCTTCGCGAGGAGATGGTCGGCGGCGCCGATGCGTTCGTGGCCGCGACGGGCGACGACGCGACGAATCTTCTTTCGACCATGGCCGCCAAGCAGCTCGGGGTCGGGCAGGCGATCGTCGCCTTGTCCCGGGAGGACTACATCCCCCTCGCGGAGCGGGCTGGGGCCGACGCGACGGTCGTGCCGCGGCTCATCACCGCGAGCACCTTGCTTCAGCTGGCCAACCGGTACAAGGTTGAGTCGCTGTCGCTGTTCGAAGAGGGCAGGGCGGAAGCGGTGGAGCTGGTGGTGGAAGCCGGCTCCCGGGCGGAGGGCAAGCGGCTCATGGACTTGGGCCGGCTGCCGGGGGCCATCGTCGGTGCCGTTGTTCGCCGGGACGAAGTCATCATACCGAAAGGGCAGACCGTCGTGAAGGCGGGCGATCATTTGGTGTTGTTCGGCACGGTCGAGGCACTAGAGCGAATTCAGCGCATGTTCCGGGGTTGAACTGCGGCCGAGATGCAGGTTCGCCTGATGGCCCATTTGTTGGGAAGCATTCTCGTCCTGGTCGGCCTGTTTATGCTCGTGCCGCTGGCCTGGGCGCTGGCGACCGGGGAGCCGACGGTGCGGCCGTTCCTCGCGGCTGCGGCGGTCTGCCTTGTGTCGGGGCTTTTGCTGCGGGGGCGCCGGGGAGACGAGGAACTGGAACTGCGCACAGCCCTGGGGGTTGTTGCCATCGGATGGGCGGTCGCGGGTTTGGCCGGCTCCCTTCCGTTTGTGCTGGCCGGGGCGATGCCCCATTGGAGCGACGCGGTGTTCGAGTCGTTTTCGGGGTTCACCACCACCGGCGCGACGGTCATCGCCGAGGTGGAGTCCCAGCCCCGATCGCTTCTGTTGTGGCGGAGCCTGTTGCAGTGGCTGGGCGGCGTAGGCATCATCGTCCTGTTCGTGTCGGTGTTTCCTCGCCTGGGCGTGGGCGGCATCCAGCTTTTCCGGGCCGAGATCACTGGGCCTTCGCCTGAAAAGGTGCTTCCCCGGGTCGCAGAAACGGGCCGGCTCTTGTGGATAATCTACTTAGGCCTGACTACGGCGACGACGGTGGCGCTGGTGCTGGCGGGGGTGAACTGGTTTGATGCGATCAACCACGCCATGACGGCCGTGTCCACCGGCGGCTATTCCACCCGCAACGACGGCATCGGGGCGTTCGCCAGCCCGGTCGTCCACTGGGTCTTGACCGTCGGCATGTTTCTCGGCGGGATGAACTTCTTCCTGCAATACCGGGTGTTCCGCTTCGGCGACTGGCAGGCGGTGCGGCAAAACCGGGAGTTTTGGGTGTATGTCGGGCTGCTGCTCGGCGCCGGGCTGCTTGTTACAGCTGACTTGTGGATGGAGCGGGCCATGCGGCTGTCCGACGCTTGGCGGATGGGCCTGTTCCACGCGGTGTCCATCATGACCACGACCGGCTACGTCTCCGACGATTACGGAACGTGGCCCCACATGAGCCGGGCGATCTTGTTCATGTTGATGTTCATCGGCGGCAGCGCCCAGTCCACTGCGGGCGGCCCCAAGGTGATCCGCTTGGCGATTTTGTTCAAACACGGGATCAAGGAACTGGAGCAGCTAATGCACCCGCGGTCGGTGCGGGCGTTGCGCATCGGCGACAAGGCGGTGGCCGACCGGACGTTTTACGCGGTCGTGGGGTTCGTCTTCTTGTACATCGCCATCTGGCTCGTGAGTACCGTCATCCTGGCCGCGACGGGGCTCGACCTGATCACCGCCGCCAGCGCGGCCATCACGTCGTTGAGCAACGTCGGGCCCGGCTTTGGCAAAGTCGGGCCTGCGTATACGTTCGCCTCGCTCACCCCCGCGGCCAAGCTGTATCTGTCCTTCTTGATGTTGGTGGGCCGGCTTGAGATCATGAGCGTGCTGATCCTGTTCCACCCGGCCTTCTGGGGGAGGCGAAACTTGCGGAGGCCGCCCGCTTCTCCTGCCTAGCCGGCCGCCCGGATTTTCCTCTCAACGCCCGGTTGCCAGCTCAGTTGCGCCGAGAAACCGTTCCTCGCCCGTGCTCGACGATCTTCGCGCGGTTCCAGCATAAAATGAATCGGATTCCGCAAACACTAGGAACGGGAAATATCCGGTAATGGAGGGGCTTGCGCGTTGGGTCGGGCCAAGCAGCGGTATTATGCTGCCATCGAGCGGGCCGAAACGGCCACAAGGATGCTGGAGCGCCAGCAGGAGGAGGAGATGCCGATGCACGAGTTCCGGGCCGAAGACCAGCTGTACGCGGACATCGGTGCCCGGGCGTACCGCGCCTTTGCCAACATCTTGGACTCCCTGGGCGATATGGCCGGGCGGACCGGGAGCGTGCAGGCCGAAGCGGTGGAGCAAGCGGTGCGCAGGAGCCTGGAGCCGGTGGTGGAAGAGCTGCGCTCGATCCGTCACAAGTTGGAACAGCAAGAACTGGTGTTGCACGAGGTCGGGGCCGGCATACGGCGGATCGATAAGTTCACGCTGGAGGCGTTTCAGCGCATGCAAGCCGGCGAAGGGATGCTAGCCGGGGCCCGATACAGCGATCCGGGGCCTGGCCGGCTTTCCAAGGAAGAGACGACCGAACGGGCGCTCAAGGCAGCTCGGGAGCTCAAGCAGCGAGGCGAGCGGCTGACCCTCAAGGCGGTGGCCCGGCGGGCAGGATTGCGCTACGCCCAGGTGGTGTACGCGTTCGGCCGCAAGGAAGAATTGCTGCAGCGGCTTGAGTCCGCCCCGGGCGACGACATGGCCGAGCAGACCGCATAAAGGCTCGGCGCACTCGGTGCGGGCCGGCGCGGCGGACTGGCCCAGGGCGTGATGGCAGTTCCCGGCCGTAAGTCAAGCCCGGGGAGCCAGGACGTCGACGTCCTGGTTTTCCAAGTACCGGACGACCTCCCGGGTAATTTCACTCGGCGTCGACGAGCCCGCGGTCACCGCCACCCGGCGCACGCCCGAAAGCCATCTCGGATCGATGTCCGCGGCGCTGTCGATAAGCCGGGCGGGGCGACCGGCGATCTCCTGCACCACTTGCACGAGGCGGTTCGAGTTGTTGCTGCGCCGGTCGCCCACCACCAGCACCAGGTCGGCCTCGCGGCCTTGCTCGACGGCGGCTTCCTGGCGCTGTTGGGTGGCGAGGCAGAGATCGTTGTAGATTTCCGCGTGGGGAAAGCGGCGCCGGATGCAGTCGATGACCCGCTGGGTGTCCCAGATGCTCAACGTCGTCTGGGTGGTGACGGCTACGGGCCCCTCGCCGATGTCCAGGCGGTCGACGTCGGCTTCGCTCTCGATGAGGTGCACCCGCTCGGGCGCCTCGCCGATGACGCCCTCAGGCTCCGGATGGCCCCGCTTGCCGATGTAGAGGATGGTGTACCCCCGAGCGGCCAGCTCCCGGACGAGGGCGTGCGTGCGGGTGACGTCCGGGCACGTCGCATCGATGCAGTACAGGCCCCGGTCCAAGGCCTTGCGCTTGACTTTGGGCGAAACGCCGTGGGCGGTGAAGATCACTGTCCCTTCCTTGACCTGGTCGAGCAGCGCCTCCCGGTCGGGGCCGTCAAGGGAAATGATGCCGTAGTCCGCCAGGGACGCCACCGCGTGCCGGTTGTGGACGATGGCGCCGAGAATGTGGACCGGCTTGGGGACGTGAGGGTCCTGGGCCGCCTTTTTGGCCAGGTTGATCGCGTCCACCACGCCGTAGCAATAGCCCCGCGGGGAAATCTTGATGACTTGCATGGCTCGTCCTCCCGGAGACGGACCGGTCCGCAAGCTGCCTTTGAGTCCACTATACCGCGCGCGGCGGGTCGCTTCCTGCCTAAGTCGAACCCCGCGAACCCGGATTCCAAAACGCGCACCCGGCAGCCCGGGACAGCCGTTGACCTTTCGGCGAGAGCGGTATATAATACAGAGTGCGGTGGGCGCACCGCACGATCGACGCGGGGTGGAGCAGTCTGGTAGCTCGTCGGGCTCATAACCCGAAGGTTGCAGGTTCGAATCCTGCCCCCGCAACCAAATGGGCGTCCGGTGCCGCCCGGTGCCGGGCGCCGGTGTCCTGGCGGCGTAGCTCAGCTGGTCAGAGCACACGGTTCATACCCGTGGAGTCGCTGGTTCGAATCCAGCCGCCGCTACCAGCCGCGCCCCGCTAGCTCAATTGGTAGAGCAGCGGACTCTTAATCCGTGGGTTCGGGGTTCGAGTCCCTGGCGGGGCACCAATACAAGGGCCGTCGCAGAGCGGATCTGCGGCGGCCTTTTTTCCAGGTCCGGAGGTTCCCGCGGACACTTCTGCCATCAATCCCCCATTCCTCGTGACGGTCTCCGCATCCTCTCAGACGTGGAACAGGAAAACCGGAGATAGTTTTGTGGAAATCAAAACCAGTCGGTCTAAAGAGGCAGCCGGAGGAGATTGCCCGGCTTTCGAGAAATGAGCTGGACAATGTTTTTAGTTCATGAGAAAGGGAGGCATACGTTTGTGCGACGACGCGTCATCGCAATGTTTTGGGCCGCAACGATGGCATGGCTGCTTGGGGCAGCGTTGACCTCGCTTGCCAACGGTGCAGCTCTGGGGTTCGGCCTGTCCAGCTATCCTCCTACGCTGAATCCGCACGTTTCGGGCGGTACGGCTGCTCGCACGGTCAAGTCTACGATTTATGAGGGGCTTATGAGTTACGATGCCGACGGGGAAGTGCGCTTGCAGCTGGCCGAGTCGGTGGAGATGATCGACCCGACGACGTACCGGTTTCGCCTTCGGACCGGCGTGCGCTTTCACGGCGGGCAACCGTTCACTTCCGGCGACGTCGTCTATACGTTCGAGCGCATCTTGGATCCCGCCAGCGGCGCCTATCTCTCGGGGACTCTCCAGGTGATCGAGAGCATCGAGGCGCCGGACGATCATACCGTCGTCTTCAAGCTCAAGGAACCGTTCGCACCGTTCCTTGAAGTTTTGGCCCAGCCGGAAGCGAGCATCGTTTCCAAGGCCTGGATGGAGACGAATCCCGATCTCAACACCCAGGTCAACGGTACGGGACCGTTCCGGCTGGCGCAGCGAATCCCGGGGGTGCAGATCCGGGTCGAGCGGAATCCCGACTACTATGAGCCCGGCCTGCCGAAGGTGGACGCGATCAATTTCATCGCGTACTCCGACCCGGACGCCCGGCTGGCGGCGCTGCAAACCGGCCAGATTCAAATTATGGAGTATGTCGAGTGGCGACAGATTCCCCGGATCCAGGCGGACCCGTCCCTGGTCCTGGACTTGGAGCCGGGCGTGTTCCAGGTGTTGAGCATCAACGTGAACGAGGGCCCTCTCGCCGATCCCCGCGTGCGGCAAGCCATCGCCTACGCCGTCGACCGGGAAGAAATCGCCTTGGCTTGCTTTGAAGGCTACGCGGTTCCGCTATATGGAGCCCTCATCACCGAGGGACACTGGGCCTACAGCGAGGACCTGGCCAACTACTACGCGTACGATCCGGAGAAGGCCCGTCAGCTGCTGGCTGAGGCCGGGTACCCGGACGGCTTCCCGGTTACGATTCTCGCCACGTCCGCGTACAGCACCCATTATTGCCCGGCGGAGGTGGTCCAGGCGCAGCTCGGCCGGATCGGCATCGACGTCAGCGTGGAGCTGGTAGACTGGCCCACCCGGGTAGAGCGCCGCAGCGACTGGTCTTATGAGATAGCCTCCGACGGGTTGGCGGGGGACTACCTCGATCCCGACTTCTATTTCCGGTACTTCCATAGCGCCGCTCCGGCGTATGCGAAGCCGCCTCACTTTACCGATGCCGAGGTGGACCGGCTTTTGGAGGCTGGCCGCAGCATGACCGATAGGGAGCAGCGGAAGCAGATCTATCACGATCTCGAGAAACGCTTGCTCGAGCTGTCTCCTTGGATCTTTTTGGTCAAGCGGGAACAGCCCTATGCGATGCGGGCAGAGGTAACCGGGTTCGAACAGTTGCCCAGCTTCCTGACGGCGTTCTCGGGAGTGACGCTGAAGCATACGGAGATCGGACAGTAGGCGAGACGTATGGGAAGATACGTTGTACGGCGAACGCTGGCGTCTTTGGGATTCATATTCCTCCTGGCGACGCTGGTGTTCCTGCTCGTCCACGTCCTTCCGGGAGACCCCGTCAAGCTTCTTCTTGGGGAAACCGGAGCGGCCGACGAAGCGACTCTGGCAGCGCTCCGGTCCCAGCTGGGGTTGGATGTGCCGCTGCTTGAGCAGTACCGGCGCTGGATGGTCGGCATCGTGACGGGCGACTTGGGAGAATCGCTCTTTCAGGGAGAGTCGGTACGCGCGCTGCTCGCGTACCACTTTCCCAGATCTTTGGAGCTCATCGTTACGGCGCTTCTCGTCTCGGCCGTTGTCGGCGTGGGGGGGGGGGGGGGGG
>JACDOI010000066.1 GCA_017656145.1 Bacillota bacterium
GGGGCCCCGTACCTCACACCCAACCCCCCCCCGGGGGTGGGGGGGGGAGGGGGGCTGGCGATGGGGCGCGTCATCGTCACCGGCGCGGCGGGATTCATCGGGTCGCACTTGGTGGACCGGTTGCTGGCAGATGGTCACGAAGTCGTCGGCATCGACGGGTTTACGCCGTATTATCCAAGCGATATCAAGCGGCGCAACGTGGCGGAGGCGCTGGCGAATCCCCGCTTCCGGCTCGTGACGGCTGACCTCGCGCAGCTTGATCTGAAGCCGTATTTGCCTGCGGATGCGGTGTTTCACCTGGCCGCTCAGGCCGGCGTGCGGTCCAGCTGGGGCAGAGGTTTCGACGGCTATGTGCGCCACAACGTGGTCGCTACCCAACGTTTGCTGGAATCGTTGCGGGGCGGAGGATGCGGGCGGCTCATCTTCGCCTCGACCTCCGCAGTGTACGGCAACGGCCCCCTGCCGGCCCGGGAGAGCGGGCCCTTGAACCCTGTCTCCCCGTACGGCGTCACGAAGCTGGCGGCCGAGCACCTGGTGCGCGCGTACGGGCAGGCGGGCGGACCGCCGTATGTCATCCTTCGCTATTTCACGGTCTACGGACCCCGTCAGCGGCCTGACATGGCTATAGCCCGCTTCATCGCCGCCGTCCGGGCCGGCCGGGAGCTCACCGTGTACGGCACAGGCGATCAGACCCGGGACTTCACCTTCGTCTCCGATGCGGTGGAGGCGACGGTTTTGGCCTGGCGGCAAGATGCGGCGGGCCTGGCCTTCAACGTCGGCGGCGGTGGCGCCCGGTCGGTGAACGACGTCCTGGAAGCGCTCGGGCGGGCCAGCGGTCTGCCCGTCCGGGTGCGCCGGGAGCCTGCCCAGGTCGGGGACGCGGCCGCCACCCTGGCGGACTTGACCTTGGCCCGGACAGTGCTGGGCTTTCGGCCCCGGGTCGGTTTGGAGGAGGGGATCCGGCGGCAGTGGGAGTGGGAGGGAGGCAAAGCCGGTGAACATCGCCTTGATCTGCACCGATGATTTGCCCGTCCCCGCGGTCGGTGGCGGCGCCATCCAGATCACCGTGGAGAACTTGGCCCAAAAGCTAGCACATAACGCCGGTGTCGCGGTGTACAGCGTACAGGGCGCGGGGCTGCCCGAGGACGAGGAGGTGGATGGGGTTCGCTACCGGCGGTTTCCTCGCAGCCCGTACGTCCGATCGGTCGCAGGCGATCTGCGGCGCACCCGCCCCGATGCGGTCGTCGTCTTTAACCGGCCCGCTTGGGTGCCTGCGATACGGCGGGCGTGTCCGCAGGCGATCATCGTCCTGAGCTTGCACACCCACCGGATGGATCCCGGCTGGACACCGCCGGCCGTGGCCCGGAGGGCCGTCGCGCAGGCCGACGCCGTCGTGACCGTGAGCCGGTTTCTGGCCCGCCGGCTCATCCGGCGATATCCCCGGGCGGCTGGGAAACTGCGGGTGATCTACTCCGGCGTCGATGCGGGGCGGTTCGCGCCGCCCGAGGATCCGGAGGAAGCCCGCCGGGCGTTTGGCGTTGAAGGCCGCCGGGTGGTGCTGTTTGTCGGCCGCTTGAGCCGGTCCAAAGGGATCCACTTGCTGATTGGGGCCATGCCGCGCATTGTCCGCCGCCATCCCGGCGCGGTGTTGCTTGTGGTCGGCAGCCGCTGGTTTCATGGGCACAGATCCGATCGGTTCGTCCGCGGGCTGTTACGGGCGGCGAACCGGATGGGCGGGCGGGTCCGGTTCACCGGATTCGTCCCGCCGTCGGAAGTGCACCGGGCGTTTCAGGCCGCGGACGTCTTGGTTTGCCCGTCCCAGTGGGGCGAACCGCTGGCCCGGGTGCTGTATGAAGCCATGGCATCGGGCCTGCCGGTGGTGACCACAGCCCGGGGCGGCAACCCCGAAGTCGTCCGCCCGGGGATGAACGGCGTCGTCGTCCATCGCTGGCGAAGTTCCCTGGCGCTGGCCCGGGCGGTATCCGCGGTGCTGGCCAGCCCCCGCCGGGGCGCCATGGGCACTTGCGGGCGGCAGATGGTGCTCGAACGCCACACGTGGGACGCCGCGGCCGCCCGCTGGCTCGACCTTCTAACCGGCCTCCGGGCGCTTCGGCGATGGCAGCGGCTGACGGCTTAGACCGGCGGCGGGACGGGCGGCCGGCCCAGCGAGCAATACTCGAATCCCGCGGCCCGGCAAGCGGCCGGGTCCAGCTGGTTGCGGCCGTCGACCAGGAGCGCCCGGGCCATCCGGGCCTTGAGCGCGCCCAAGTCGACCTGGGCGAATTCGGGCCAGTCGGTCAAGAGGAGGACGGCTGCGGCGCCGTCCGCGGCGTCGAGGGGGCTTCTTGCCACCCGGACGCTGGGGAAGCGGGATCGGGCCAGCGGCCCCACTGCCGGGTCGTACACCCGCACCCGGGCGCCGTGGGCCACAAGAGCCGGGATGATGTCCAGGGCCGGCGAATCCCGCAAGTCATCGGTGTTCGGTTTGAACGACAGTCCCCATACCGCCAGCGACTGGCCCTTCAGCTCGCCCAGCCTCGAGCGGACCAGCTGAACGAACCGGGCCCGCCGCCCGGCGTTCACCGCGTGGACCGCGGCCAGGATCGCGGGTTCAAGGCCGGTTGCGGTGAACTGCCACCGCAAGGCGGCCACGTCTTTGGGGAAGCACGAACCGCCGTAGCCGAGGCCGGCTTGGAGGAAGTGGGGACCAATGCGCCGGTCAAGGCCGAGCCCGCGGCTGACGTGGGTCACGTCCACCCGCACCCGCTCGCACAAGTCGGCGATCTCGTTGATGAAGGAGATTTTCGTGGCCAAAAACGCGTTTGCCGCGTACTTGATCAGCTCGGCCGTTCTCCGGCTTGTCAGTAGCATCGGGGCGTCGATGCCGGTGTATATCCGGCGAACGATCCGGGCCGCCTCCGGCGACTCGGCGCCGATGACAACCCGGTCGGGCCGGAGAAAATCGGTCACCGCTGAGCCTTCCCGCAAAAACTCGGGATTGGACACGACATGCCACGATTTTCCCGTCTTGGCCCGCAACCGGTGTTCCAGCCGGTCGCCGGTCCCCACAGGCACCGTGCTTTTGATGATCACCGGCCGCGGGTGGGGATTCCCTACAGCCAACTGGTCGACGGCCGCTTGGACGGCTTCCAGGTCCGGCGCTCCGTCCGATCCCTGGGGCGTGCCGACCGTGATGAACACCGCGTCCGCTCCCGCAAGGCCCTCTGGGAGGGAAGGGGTGAACCGGAGACGGTTGGCCGCCATTCCTTCGGCCAACAGGCGGGCGACCCCCGGTTCGAAAAACGGTACCCGGCCTTTCTGCAGAGCCTCGACCTTGTCCTGATCGGCGTCGACCCCGGTGACGGTATGGCCCAGGTGAGCGAGGGATACCGCCGCGGTCAGTCCGACGTATCCGGTTCCAACGACGCACAGTTTCACAAGCGTTGCCACTCCCCATTGCTGTCTGAACTAGCTTGCAGCCCGTCTGCTTCGCTTGGCCGCCCGGATGTGCCGCCGGCTGGCCAGGAAACGATGCCGGATCGTCCGCATGGTACGCCGGGCCGTGCGACCGGGCCATGAGAGCCGTGTCCTCATTCGCCCCCGGTGCCGGCGGCTCCAAGACGGGCGGGGCCGGAGTAGCCGCATGGGCAATCCCGACGGCAGTCCTCTGGCCGGGGGCAGACGTCGCTTGCGGGCTTTGCGGTAAATGGCCAAAAGGTCGTCGCAAAGCCGCTGCCAGTTGTAACGCTCCTCGACCAGCTGCCTCCCGCGGCGGCCCATCTCCTCTGCCGCTTGGGGATCCGACAGCACTTGGACGATGAGCCGGGCCATGGCCTTGGCGCTTTTGTATCGCTTCACGATCAGGCCGCAGCCCGTGCCCCGGACGACCTCCGGGTTGCCTCCCCGGCGGGTGGTGACGATGGGCACCGCGGCCGCCATGGCCTCGTAGTGAACCCGGGCCAGCGGCTCCCGCCATTGGGAACCGCAGACGAACACGTCCGCGATGCCGAAGTACTTGGGGATGTCCCGGGGCCGGACGAAACCGGTGAACACGACCCGCTTGCGCAGGCTCCGGGCCATGCGACGAAGCTTGCGGGTGTAGGGCGTGGAACGGTTTGTGCCGAACCAGCTGCTGCCGATGATGAGCAGGGCCGCGTCGGGCACCTCCCGGCGCACCCGGCGCATCGCCCGGACGATGACGTGAAATCCCTTGACGGGCGAGAGGCGGCCGACGGCCAGCACTACCCGGCGGCCGGCAAGCCCCAGCTTGGCTTTGAGCTCCTCCTTCTCCTCGTCGGGGATCTCATAGCGGGGCCGGAACTTCTCGGGATCGACGCCGGAGTAGACCGTTCGCACCTTGCGCCTCGCACCCCGAACCCGCTTGCGGATGGTGCGGGCGATGTAGCGGCTGACGGCGACGATGACCGAGGAGTGGCGAACGGCAGCCACCGCGTACCGGCGCGGGAGCTTCCTGCGGCTGAACATTTCATTATGAATGCTGAGGACCACCCGGCTCCGGGGCGATGCACGGCGCAGCGGCCCGACGAAGTCCGGCCGGTTGAAGACGTGCAGCACGTGGAAGGGGCCGTAGCGCCGTAGAGCCCGTTTTAGAGCGCGCAAATACCCGCGGCGGGTATTTTTGCCGGACAGGCGGACGTACCGGACGCCGTTCATCTTTTGCTTCCTTTTCAACCGGCGGTCCCGGACGGAAAACACCGTTACCTTGTGCTTGCGGGCAAGAAGCTTGGCCACGCCTTCGATGTAAATCTGGATCGCTCCGCCCCGCAACGCCGGAACCGGAAGTTTCTCTGTGGCGATCATGGCGATCTTCATCTGTCCATACCCCCGCCCTGGCTGAAGAGCAGCCCGGCCCAGCAACCGGAAAGGACCGGTCCGCGGAACTACCGGTTCCAGGCTATGGGATCATCCCGCACCGGGAAATGGGCCGGGACTCCCGTTTTCCGGGCCTCGAGCAGGGCAAACGGGAAGAGCAAGCTACCACCGCGCGCCGCGGACGGCGTACGATGGGACGACGATCGCGCTCGCAACGCGCGCGGCCAGCTCGTTGCGAAAGGAAGGCAAAGTGCATGGAAGACGCGATGAAAACCGTATTGGAAGAGGTGCTTGGGCACTATCCGGTTCCGGTCCGCAAGGTGTCGCCCGTGCATGACAAAGGGAAAAAGGCCGTCTGGCTAGTCCGGACCGGCGAGGGGGACGCCTACTTGAAGAAACTGTCCGTACGGCCACCCCGCGCCGCCTTCGTGGCTGCCGCCACCCGTCATTTGCGGTCCCGGGGAGCGGCGGTCCCGGACATCATCCCTGCCGCGGGCGGACGCGACTGGGTTGAGCACGGCGGTTTTTGCTACTTTCTCTACAGGCCCGTTTGGGGCCGAAAGCCTAGGTACAACCGGCGGGATATGCCGTCGCTGATGCAGTCGCTGGGCCGGTTTCACCGGGCGTCCGTAGGGTTTCAGCCTCCCGATGGGGCCGAACACCGCAGCTTGCTTGGGGCATGGCCGGCCATTTACCGCAAGAAGCGGCAAAAGATGGAACAGTTCAAGGCGGCGGCCTTAAAGATGTCCGACGGGTTTTCGCGGGCGTTCGTGCAGCACGCGGGCCCGTTCATCGACCGGATGGAAGACGTCGCTGCAAGACTTGAGTCGTCCGCGTACGGCGACTGGTGCCTGCGGGCCGCCGGGGACGGGACGCTGTGCCACCAGGACTACGCCGCGGAAAATTTGCGTATCGACGGCTACGGGCAGGTGCACGTGTTTGATATGGACGCGGTTGTGTGCGATTTGCCGGCCCGGGATCTCCGGAAAATGTTCAACAAGGTCATGAAAAGGCGCACCTGGGAGCTTTCGCGGGCGGTGGACATGATGCGCTGGTACCACCGGGCCAACCCCCTGACTCCTCAAGAGTGGGAGGTCGCGCTGTTGGATATGGAGTTCCCCCACCTGTTGTACGGGATTGCGGACAAGCGGTTTACCGGCCGCGGCGCACCCGGATGGACACTGGAGACGTTCCGGTCGAGGCTTTTGGCCGTGATCCGGATGGAAACGTCCAAAAACGGTGTCCTCCCGGAAATTCGCTCCCGCCTGGCCGGGCTGCTCGGCTGGTGAGCCCGCGATGGACATCGCGTACGTGTGCACCGAAAAACTGCCGGTTCCTGCCGCCCGGGGCGGCGCGATTCAGACGTACATCGAGGCTGTCGCCCCCCGCATCGCGAGGGAGCATCGGGTCACGGTGTTCGGCATTGCGGACCCGGACTTGCCGAGCTTGGAAGATGACGGGCGGCTGCGCTATGTCCGCTTGCTCGCGTCCGATCGCAAAACGTATTACAAGGGAGTCCGGCAGGAGCTGTCGCGGGGCCGCTTCGACCTGGTCCAAGTGTTCAACCGGCCCAAGTACGTGCCGATGCTTCGCCAGGCGGCGATGACGAGCCGCTTCGTTCTCAGCGTGCACAACGACATGTTCGCTCCAGAAAAGCTCTCTCCCGCCGAGGCCTTGGAGTGCATTGACGCGGTGGAGGCGATCGTCGCCATCAGCCGTTTCATCGCGGGCAAGATCGCTTCCCTGTACCCGTCGGCGGCGCCGAAGCTGCGCACCATTTACTCGGGGGTGGACTGGGACCGGTTCGCGCCGAACGAGGCGCCGGCACCCAGGGACCAGCTGGGGCTGGGGGACAGACCGGTCGTCTTGTACGTCGGCCGCCTGGTCGACAAAAAGGGTGCGCACATCCTGCTCCAAGCAATGCCCGCCATCTTGGCCCGACGGCCCGACGCGGTCCTGGTCGTCGTGGGCAGCAAGCGATACGGTCGCAACGAGACCGACAAATACGTCCGCAGCCTGCTCGCATACGCCTGGGAGCACCTTCCACCCGGCAGTGTGCGGTTCGCCGGATTCGTTCCGCCCCAGCGGGTGCACGCCTATTTTCAGACGGCCGATGTCTTCGTGTGCCCTTCCCAATGGGAGGAACCGCTCTCCCGAACGGTCTATGAGGCCATGGCCGCCGGCGTTCCCATCGTTACGAGCTCGCGGGGAGGTTTGCCAGAAGTGGTCCGAACGGGCGAGAACGGCATCGTCGTCGACGATTTTGCCGACCCGGCCGCATATGCGGCCGCGGTCGCGGATCTGTTGACGGACCCCCATCGGGCCCGGCGGATGGGCCAGCGGGGCCGGGAGCTGGCCCGGCAGTTGTTTGCGTGGGACCGGGTGGCCCGGGACTTGCTGGCCTTGTACGCGGCCGCCGCCAGCTAATCCGGTTGGAGCGCTGTCGGTTGCCCGAAACCGGACAGGTACCGGGCGAACTCAAGGGGCAGGGCGTACGCCCGGCGCCGGACCCGCTCATCGCCGATCGCGTCGAAGCTGCGCCGGCCGGGCTTTGGGTTTACCTCCAACAACCAGACCTTTCCCCTCCGGTCCAAACCGAGATCGATGCCCAGGTCACCGCTTGAGGGAGCGTACCGGGTGACGGCCCGGGCGGCTTTGAGCGCGATCTCCTGAACGTCCCGCACAACTTCGACCGCGGGACGGCGTCGCCACCGGGCCCAGGACAGGGCGCGCTCAAGGGGGACCGGCCGGCCTCCCTGCTTTAAGTTGGACGCGATGCTGCCCCGCCGGCCGATGCGGGCCGCCATTCCGGCCACATGCCAAAGACCCGCGGCGTCCCGGGCTACCAGGGCCCGGATGTCGCAGATTTTTCCGCGGACCCGGATGAGGGGCAGTTCCCGTTGGATCAAGTACCGCCCCCGGCGGCGCAGTCGGGCCACAAGGCTCCGGAGCCCGCCCGCGGTGGCGATGGCGGTGCGGGCGCCGGATGCGGTGATCGCAAACAGGCCCGGGCCGAAACGCCGCACCCGGACGATGCCGGAGCCGCCGAATCCCGCGTCCGGCTTGAGGTAGACGCCGCCGAACTTGCGGGCGAGCCGGATGACATCGGCGGCCGTTCTCAACGGTCGGGTCGGGGGCAACCACGGCCAGAGGTCCCGGCAGGCCAACAGCTGCCGGTGGATTCGCCACTTGTGTCCGATGCGGCCGTTGAACACGGCGCATCCATGGGCGCGCAGGCAACGGAGGAAGCGGGCGCCGCCGGACCCGAATCCGCCCACCATTCGGTCGTACACGACGTCCGGCAGCGGATACGGGCCCAATCCCCACAGTCCCCGGCGGCCCCGCGCTCGAGCCGCTTCGCTGCCGAATTCCCGGACCGGGCCCCGCAGACCGAACCCGCGGATGGTGCGGGTCCTCCAGCGAACGTCGCGGCCGGTGAACGCGAACACAAGGCCGGGCAATTCCCGGGCGGCCCAAAGATACCGGCGGCATTCACCGGCCCGCGTCCAGGTGAGAATTCCAATCACCGGTCCGAGAGAAACCACCGGCCGCTGCCGGCCCTCGCGGCGGGAAACCCGCAAGAGGAAGCACCCGGGCAACGGCAGGCGGAGCTTGAGGGCGACCCGCCGCGACAACTGCAAGGGTGCCCCGGCCGCTGCCTCGCCGGTCGCTACCCGGAGCCTGGCTCCGACCCGGCGACCCCCGGCGCGAAGACGGATCCGGCTCCCGTCGGGAAGGGCCCACCGGGCGGCCAGTTGCCCGGCCACCTGCACGTCGCCGTCGGGAATCCGGGCTGACACGTCAACACGGGAAAACGCCACAGATGGCATCCCGGCGCAACCGCTCCTTCGGCCGCCGAAATCGAACGGTGCGTGACGGCCGCGCTACACGGTATTGGGCTCGCCGTTCTCCGGTCCTATGATCCGGGTCCCGTTTGTTTTCCAGGACTGCTACGAGGAAAGGTCCAATACAGGCTCGGCCCGGGCGTACAAGAAAAACGTCTCCCAGGTGATGGCGCTCATGACCGCCCGGACCGTCCACTCCCGGTTGTCCACGGTGACCCGCCGGCCGTCGACCACCTTTTGGATGAGGAGGTGGTCGATGTCATTGACCGGCTTGCCGACAATGTGGTCCTTGACCAACTCGCGGATGTAGCGGCGCAGCTCTAGGCTGGATCGCTCATCGCCGCGGAAATCGACCAGCTCGACGACGACGTCCTTGGCTTGAAGCCGGCTTGCGGGCTGCTGAAGCAGGCGTTGGTAGCGGTCTTCCAAGTCCTCCAGGCGGTCCGCCAGGGTCGCGTTTTCCATGGAGAGCGCTTCGAGCCGCATGCCGAAGGCAAGCGTCGCGCCGAGCGCCCCGAGCAGCGCACCCAACAAGACCCCGGCTGCAAGCTGCATCGCCTGCGCCCAAGACCACCGGGTGGACGGTTTCAACTGGGCTGGCCTCCCGTGATGGCCATGACGACCCAAAACCCGATCTGGGCGCCGCCGAAGCCGGCGACGATGGCGAGGAGCTGTCTGAACAGGAGGGTCAACTCTCCGTTGAACAACCCCGAATCCAGCGCCCGCAAGGTGGGAAAGGTGCCGCCGATGGCGACGACGATGGCCCACAGCTTCAGGTCGGTCGCCAGGGCCTGCATGCGGTGGAATGGCGTTTCAGGGTAGAAGAGGGCGGCCAGTCCCCCAAAAAGCGACCCGCCGAGCATGACCCCGAGGGCGGTGAAAAACGGCAGCAGCAATCCCCTTACGATCTCGGCGAGCACCGGGCCGACCTCCCGCCCCCATCCATACGGGGAGCGGCAGGCAATTATTCGGCGAAAGGCGAATCGTTCGCGACGAGTCGGCAGACGGCCCGGGGGTGGAGCGTACGGCGCCCGTGTTTGTTCACCTGCACACCCATTCCCATTTCAGCCTGCTGGAAGCGGTCCCCTCACCCCGCGACCTGGTGCG
>JACDOI010000067.1 GCA_017656145.1 Bacillota bacterium
TCGCCCGGGTCATCTTTAAGTCCGGAATGGTCGTTGAGTTTCTGTGGTAAGCCGGTGATATGGCCCCGGGTGGTGAACGGGGCGGTATTTTTTTGAAAGCCGTGCGCGCGCACGGCGGAACGCCTTTCCCGGCGGCCTGAGGTGACTTCCTGTGCGCGTGGTGATCGCCCCCGATTCGTTCAAGGGCAGCCTGCCGGCGGACGCGGTGGCCGAAGCCTTGGCGCAAGGCTGGCTCAGCGCCTGGCCGGAAACGCTCGTGGACGGGGTGCCGATAGCCGATGGGGGCGAGGGGACCGTCGACGCCATGGTCCGGGCGACCGGCGGGCGCATTGTCCTCTCGCAGGTGACCGGTCCGCTGGGATACACGGTTCAGGCGCGGTTTGGCGTTTTGGGCGACGGGAAAACGGCGGTCATCGAGATGGCCGAAGCAAGCGGCTTGTCCCTGGTACCGCCCAAAGCCCGCAACCCGGCCCGGGCCACCACCCGGGGAACCGGCGAACTGATTTTGGCCGCGCTCAATCTGGGTTGCCGGCGCATCATCGTCGGCATCGGGGGCAGCGCCACCAACGACGGCGGCGCGGGCATGGCCCAGGCTCTGGGCGTGAGCCTGTTGGATGCGTCGGGCCGGGAGATTCCCCCCGGCGGCTTGGCGCTGGCGCGGCTGGACCGCATCGACGTCAAGGGGCTCGATCCCCGGGTGCGCGAGGCCGAGTTTGTGGTGGCCGCGGATGTGGACAACCCCTTGTGCGGGCCGGACGGCGCCAGCCGGGTGTTCGGGCCGCAAAAGGGAGCGGGCCCGGATCTGGTCGAACAGCTGGATCGGGCTTTGGCCCATTACGGGGATGTGATTCGCCGGGACGTGGGCGTCGATGTCGTGGACATGCCCGGCGCTGGTGCCGCCGGAGGTCTTGGAGCAGGCCTTGTGGCGTTTTGCGGGGCCGTTTTGCGCCCGGGGGCGGAGATCGTCCTTGAAGCGGTGGGCCTGGAGAGCCGGGTGCGGGCTGCGGATCTCGTCATCACAGGCGAAGGGCGCCTCGACGGGCAGAGCGTCCGGGGCAAGGCGCCGCTCGCGGTGGCCCGGCTGGCCAAGCGGTACGGCAAACCCGTCGTTGCCGTGGGCGGTTCCATTGCCCCAGGCGCGGACGAGCTGTTGGCCGAGCACGGCATCGACGCGGTCATGGCCATCGCACCGGGGCCTATCAGTCTGGAGGCGGCCATGGCCGAAGCCGAGCGGCTGCTTCGGGACTGCGGGCGGCGGTTGGCGGCCCTGGTGCGCATCGGCGCCCACATCGACGACTTGCGGGAGGAATCCCAGTGACGGCAACCATTATCGACGGAAAGGGTATCGCCCGAGCGGTGCGGGAGCAGGTGGCCCGGGATGCGGCCGAGCTGGCCGCTCGCCTCGGCCGCCCTCCGGGGCTTGCGGTGGTCCGGGTCGGCGAAGATCCGGCCTCGAAAATCTATGTCTCGAACAAGCGCCGGGCGGCGCAACAAGCGGGAGTGCAGTCATGGGAGCACGCCCTGCCGGAAGATACGCCCCAGGCGGAACTGCTGGAGCTCGTCCAGAAGCTCAATGAGGCGCCGGAGGTGGACGGCATTCTCGTCCAGCTGCCGCTGCCGCCGGCACTGGATGAAGCGGAGGTGCTGGCATCCGTCTCGCCCGATAAAGACGTGGACGGATTCCACCCGCTCAACGTGGGCCGGCTGTGGGAAGGAGTTCCGGGCATGGTTCCCTGTACTCCGGCCGGGATTATGGAGCTCGTGCGCCATGCGGGAATAAGCCCGGAAGGGAAGCGGGCGGTCGTCATCGGGCGCAGCAACATTGTAGGCAAGCCGGTCGCAGCCCTCCTGCTCGCGGCCCACGCGACGGTCACCATTTGTCATTCCCGCACCCGCGAGCTGCCCGCCGTTTGCCGGGAAGCCGACATCCTTGTGGCGGCAGCCGGCCGTCCCCGGCTC
Source organism: Bacillota bacterium (assembly GCA_017656145.1). GTDB lineage: Bacteria > Bacillota > Limnochordia > Limnochordales > ZCTH02-B6 > JACDOI01. The sequence goes on from JACDOI010000067.1 coordinate 1,960, forward strand.
GTCCGGGGTGAATGGATCAGGCCCGGGGCCGTCGTCATCGATGTGGGCGTCAACCGGCTCCCCGACGGGACGATTGCCGGAGACGTAGATTTCGAATCCGCAAGCCGCGTCGCCGGGCACATCACCCCGGTTCCCGGCGGTGTCGGGCCCATGACCATCGCGATGCTGCTGGCCAACACCGTGAAAGCGGCCCGTTGGCGGGCATCCCGGCCGGTCCGCCAGTAACGATTTCTTCGGCGGTCTCCGGTTCGCACGCCGGCAGCGGCCGGTTAGCCGGGAAGCCCGCGGGGAACACTACCGGTCGCAGGCCGGCCCACCCGAACCTCCCGCCCCATGCGGGAAAAAAGCCAAGCCGGCCGGGAGGACGCATGGACCGCGACCGGGACGCGATCGACGGCCATAAGGAGTACCAACGTCTGGTCAAGCAGCTCGCCCCTAAGCCCAATGCGGCCAAGGAAGCCGCGCGGGCTTTCCTTGTGGGCGGCACCCTCTGCCTCATCGGCCAGTTCGTTCTGGATTTCTTCCGCCGCACCCAACCTACCGAAGGGGAGGCCATCGCCGCCACCTTGGCGACGATGATCCTCCTTGGAGTCGTTCTGACCGCGCTCGGCGTGTACGACACCTTAGGAGAGTTCGGGGGCCTGGGCGCGGCCGTACCGATCACGGGCTTTGCCAACACGATAGCGTCTGCGGCCATGGACTTCCGGCGGGAGGGGTATGTCGTCGGCATGGGCGCCAAGATGTTCCTCATCGCCGGGCCGGTCATCGTGTTCGGCATCATCGCCGGCACCCTTACGGGGCTGGTCGCCTGGCTCGTTTCCGCTGTCAGCGGATAGCTCAACCTGCGCGCCAAGCGGCCGGAGCGGCATAGGAGGGTGTTGGATGGCCGCCAAGCGGCTGGGACAGTTCACCGTTCAGCTCAGCTCGCCCCGCATCGTCGGGGCGTTTACGCTCATGGGGCCCCGGGAAGGCGCCGGCCCCTTGGGCCGATACTTCGACGCGATCGTCGACGACTACATGTGGGGCGAGATTCAACCCGAAAAGGCTGAGCGCAAGTACTTGGAACACGCTGCCCGCCGGGCTTTGGAGCGGGCCGGACTCCGGGAGACGGACGTGGACTACTTCATCGCGGGCGATTTGCTCAACCAAATCGTCTCATCCACCTACAGCGCCCGCTCGCTGGGCGTTCCGCACCTGGGGATCTTCGCCGCCTGCGCCACCAGCGCTCTTGGCCTGGGGCTTGCGGCCATGCTGGTGGACGGCGGGTTCGCCCGGCGGGTGCTTGTGGCAACAGCCAGCCATTACCAAGCTGTTGAACGCCAGTACCGCTATCCCATCGAGCTCAATATCCAGCGCAAGCCGACCAACCAGTGGACGGCCACCGGCGGCGCGGCGGCGGTCGTGGCCGCGGAGGGCGAAGGGCCCCGGATCACCCAAGTCACCTTCGGGCGGGTTGTGGACTGGGGAGTGAAGGATGCCAACGACATGGGCTCGGCCATGGCCCCGGCCGCGGCGGATACGCTGCTGCGCCATTTCAGCGATACCGGCACGACCCCGGGGGACTACGATCTCATTCTTACCGGCGATCTGGCCAAGGTGGGGTCCAAGCTGTTTCGGGTGCTGGCGGGCCGGGCCGGCGTTACTCTGGGCGGCAAGCACATGGACGGCGGGGCGTCCATCTACAGCCCCAAACAGCAGCCGGGCGCGGGGGCAAGCGGCGCCGTTTGCTCTGCAGCCGCCATTCTCGGCTATGTGCTCAAGGAAATGGCGCGAGGCCGCTACCGCAAGGTGCTGGCCCTGCCGACCGGATGCCTCCACAGCCCCACCACATGGCAGCAGGGCGAATCGTGCCCGGGGGTCAGCCATGCCATCGTTTTGGAAGGGGCGTAGTTGACACGTTTCGGCGGTGCCGGATCAGCTCGATAAGCGCAGCGCGAGCGGACCAGCGCGGTGCTAGCGGGCGTCCAACCGCCCGAAGGGGAGGAGTCGCCGTGAGCTACGTTTGGGCGTTCGCCGTCGGCGGTCTCATCTGCGCGGCGGCACAACTGATTGCGATTCATTTCCCAAGGTTGACGCCCGGGCATTTCCTCGTGTCTTTAACGGTTATCGGCGCGGTGCTCAACGGCCCCGGCTGGTACGACGCGGCCATCGAATTGGCCGGTGCCGGGGTTCTCATCCCGGTAAGCGGGTTCGGGGCGTCCATCACCCGCGGGGTGTTGCAGGAAACCCAGCGGCTCGGTTGGGAAGGCTTGTTTACCGGGACGCTGGAGTTCGTCGGCCTCGGCATCGCGGCGGGCGTCGTGTTTTCGGCCCTGGCGGCGCTTGTGGCGGTTCCCCGGGGTTGACGCCGCGTCCCCGGGAGTCCCCGAAAAGGCGCGAAAAAACAGAGCCCGCAGCAGCCTGCGCTCCGACCGCCTCGGACCTCTGCGGGGCCGGCGGCGACCGGTAGGCCGCCGCCGGCTCCATGAACGCCCGGGGCGATCTTTGCCCGACCGGCGGGAATCGTTGACGCAACCCGTACCAACCGGCAGGCTGGGACGGATCCCGCCAGCAACCCCGGCCGATCTTGGCTCAGCCGTTGCAGGCACCGGCCGAAACCAGCGGCAACCTTTCGGGCTGCCGCCGATACCGCCAGCGCCCGCAACGACCTTCGCTAAAGCCGCCGCCGATCTCGTCCGGTCCGGCGTCGGTCTCGGTTAGGAAACCGGCGGCGACCCGTCGCTCGACCGGCCCAAACCCTTTCGAGCCCGGACCGATCTTCGCCCGGCTGCTGCGGACCCTGCGCTCGCTAGGGTATCCCGGTTCTCCCCGCGGCTTGCAGATAAGACAGAGGAAATCGTTGGAGCAAAGCCGAGCCCTTTGGTCGCCCGGGCCTTGCCGGCCGCGGTTTCAGTCCCCCGCAGACGCTGTTTGGGACAAGTAGTCGAGAAAGGATAGGGCCAGGTTCGGGTTGGCCGCCCGGCGGGGAATGGCAGCCCGCAGCGACCGAACCCATAAGTTCTCTTCGCCAAGCTGCAGCCAGTACTGGGCGGAATCGTCTCCGCCCAGGGGCATCAGGCCGTCCACGCCGAGCAATCGGACGGCGGTTTCCTGATCGATGAGAAGCACATCCGGCGCTGGGCCGGCCAGCATGACTTGAACGAGTTCGTGCGGCGGTATGGGACCGGACTGCCAGGTAACCTGGACGCCGTGGGCCTCTTCGAACCCGGTGAGCAGCGCTTCCAACTCCGCCTCGCGCCCGTAAAGGTCCGGTGCCCACACTCGCAGGACGGCCGGCAGCGGGGCCGGGTGGGCGTCGCGGGCCGGGGCGGGACTTGAGGCGAGCCACACCCATCCCGCAGCCGCGACGATCGGCAACATGAGCCACGGGAGCCAGGAAGTCTTCCGCGGAAACGCCGCTTGTTCAGCGGGAAGGGATTGCTGTGTCGCAGCGGCCTCCGGCCGCGGCCATCGTTCGCCGGCATGCGAACCGGTTCGCCCGGGCGGCCGGGACTGGCGTTGCTTGCGGCGCCTGAGGGTTTCCGTCTTGGCGGCGAAATACCGGCGGTGCTGGGCACGCCATTCGTCCAAGTAGCGCACGTTGCCCCGGTTCTTTTGCGGCCGCTTGCTGCTTTGCGGTTCCCTGTGACCCGTCATCCGTCGACCTCCCTCGGGGATGATCAAGCGACGGCGGGTGTGTCGCCCGTAGGGTGCCCGCGGCCGGATGATAAAATGGCCCCGCCGTTGCAGAATACATGCGGAAAGGTTCGGAAAGGGGCGGTGGGGAATGAACCCCCGGGACTGGCGCCGCGTTGCAATCATCACCGTCATAGCCGCGCTCTTGGGCGGGGCGGCCGGAGCCCGGCTGCAGGGCGCAGCCTTGCGGCGAGACCCCGATGGCTCCCCCTTCGAGGCCCAAGGGGTGGATTGGCCGCTCGCCGACGCCGCTGGCGACGGGGCGGTGCGGGCAGTAGAGCGGGTCGGACCGGCTGTAGTCAAAGTGGCCGTCGCCCGCCGGGCTTTCACGGACTCGCTGTTTTTTTCCATTCCCGGGGAGGAGCAGGGACTTGGCTCGGGCGTCATCATCGATCCGGACGGGTTCGTCCTCACCAACGAGCATGTGGTGCGGGACGCAACGGGCATCCGCGTGATGTTGCAGGACGGCCGGCAGTTTCCCGCGCGGCTGGTGGGCGCGGATCCGTGGACTGACCTGGCGGTGCTCGCAGTGGATGCCGCGGGGTTGCCCGCGGCGGAGCTGGGTCGATCCGCAGAGTTGCAGGTCGGGCAGCCGGTCATCGCGATCGGCAACCCGTTCGGGCTCGACTTCACGGTGACCACCGGCGTCATCAGCGCGCTGGACCGGACCATCTCGGTGGGGGACGGCCGCATGTTGCTCAACTTGGTGCAGACCGACGCGGCCATCAATCCCGGCAACAGCGGCGGCCCCTTGGTCGATTGGAACGGCCGGGTGGTCGGCATCAACACCGCGGTGCTCGGGGTGGTGGAAGGGTTCGCCGCCCAGGGACTGGGCTTCGCCGTTCCGGCCGATATGGCCCGGCAGGTGGCCCGAGACGTCATCGAATACGGCCGCCCCATCCGGCTGGGAGTGCTGGGATCGACGTTGACGGCCGCCCACCGGCGAGTGGCCGAGGAGGAGCTTGGCTTGCGCATTCCGGTGGACCAGGGGGTGCTCGTCTACGACGTCTTGCCCGGCTCGCCGGCCGACGGGGCCGGCATCCGGCCCATGGACGTCGTCGTTGAAGCGGGAGGGCGGGCAGTGGCCGGGATGGCGGATCTCATCGCCGCTGCCAATGAGGCCGGGCCGGGGTCGTCGCTGGTGATGACGGTTGTCCGGGAGGGGCGACGCCTCAAATTGACCGCGCGCCTGTGAGTGGCCTGCGCGTGGGCCGTTTGACGGGCGGTTTTCCGAGACTTATAATGAACCTGGTCGCATATGGCCTTGAAAATCCCAAACAGGTGGCACCCATGCGCTTGCGAAAAATCTCCGGCGCGGTCGTGCGCCGGTTGCCCCTTTATCTGCGGGTGTTGGAGGAAGCGAGCCGAGACGGGGACAAGGAGCTCATGTCGTCGCAGGAACTCGGCGAGCGGGCGGGCGTCAGCCCTGCGCTGGTGCGCAAAGACCTCGCTTGGTTCGGCGAGTTCGGCAAGCAGGGCGTAGGGTACGATGTTAACAATTTAAAAATGGAACTGCGCCGCATTCTCCACCTGGACCGCGACATTCCCATCGCCCTGGTGGGGGTCGGGAGCCTGGGACATGCTCTGGCCCGGTATTTCCGGAGGAGGTACGCGACGGACCCGGGTTTCCAGCTGAACATCGTCGCGCTCTTTGACGCGGATCCGGCCAAGCAAGGCGAGGTCATCGACGGTTTGACGGTGGAGGCGCCGGACAAGATCCGGGAAGTCTCCCGCGAGCTGAGCCTTCGCATGGCCATCATCGCGGTGCCGGCCGATGCGGCGCAAGACGTAGTTGACCAGTGTGTGGACGCGGGCATTCACCTGTTGCTCAACTTTGCCCCGGTCAAGCTGCGAGTGCCGGACGGCGTCCACCTGGTGAACGCCGACCTGAGCCTGGAACTGCAACGGCTGGCGTATTACATGCGGGATTGAGGGATCGGGATGGCGACGGTACGGGAGGCGGGCTCCGCGGCGGAACGGGAACGGTACGTACAGGACCTGTTTCGTCGGGTGGCTCCCCGGTACGATTTCCTCAACCGGTTGCTGAGTTTTCGCCGGGATGTGGGGTGGCGGCGGTTTACCGCGGCCCAGGCCGGGCTCGGTCCGGGGCAACGGGTGCTCGACATCGCCACCGGCACGGGCGATCTGGCCTTTGAGCTCGCCAAATTCGTCGGGCCGGACGGCCAGGTGGTCGGTCTTGATTTTTGTGACGAGATGCTGGTGCGGGCTCGCGACAAGGCGCGGGCGGCAGGGCTTGACCGGATTTGCCGGTTTGTGCAGGGGAACGCCCTGGACTTGCCGTTTCCCGACGCGAGTTTCGATGCGGCCACTATCGCCTTCGGCCTGCGCAACGTCGTCGACCGGGACCGATGCTTGCGCGAGATGCGCCGGGTGGTGCGGCCGGGCGGCCGGGTTTTGGTGCTTGAATTTTCGCATCCCGTGTGGCCCGTGTTCCGGCAGATCTACTTCGCGTACTTCCGTTATCTCGTTCCTTGGGTCGGCCGGCTGATCCAGGGCGATGCCGATACGTATCGGTACTTGCCCGAAACGGTGCTGGAGTTTCCCGATCAGGAAGCGCTGGCGGGCATGATGCGGCAGGCAGGGTTTCTGGACGTGCACTATCACAATCTTACCGGCGGGATCAGTTGCCTGCACGTGGGCACTGTTTGACGCTTCCGCAAGCGGGCGCTTCTAGAAGGCGGTGGGGGTCGATTGCAAGTCGTCGAACAGCTTCTTGGCTCCATTAAGCCCTACCTGGACGATGTCGAGCGCAGGCTCCGGACCGCGCTCGACGATAGCGGGCCGGAAACCCGGGACATCGCCCTGCACTTGGTGGAGGGGGGCGGAAAGCGCATCCGGCCTATTATGACCTTGCTTTCGGCCCGCGTCTTTGGAGCTGAGATCAGCCGGGCGGTTCCGGTGGCTGTGGCGGCTGAGCTCATCCACATGGCCACTCTGGTGCATGACGACGTCATCGACGAAGCCTCTACCCGCCGCGGGCGCCCCACGGCCAATACCCGGTGGGGAAACCACTCATCGGTCCTGGCGGGAGATTGCCTTTTGGCCCGGGCGCTGGTGCTTTTGGTGGACGACGGGACGCCGGAGATCGTTCGGATCATGTCGGACATGATCCTGCGCATGTGCGACGGCGAGATACAACAGAAGGCGTCCCTGGGCCGGCTGGATCAGACCGAAGAAGAGTACTTCCGCCGCATCGAAAAGAAGACGGCGCTGTTTTTTGCCGCATGTTGCCGGTCGGGAGCGCTCATTCAAGGGGCCCCGGCCCGGCACGCGCAGGCGCTGGCCGAATACGGCCGCAACATCGGCATGGCGTTTCAAGTGGTGGATGATCTGTTGGACGTGAGCGGCCAAGCGGAAGTGGTGGGCAAGCCCGTGGCCAACGACTTGGCCGCGGGCGTGCTGACGCTTCCGGTGCTGTATGTGTTGCGGGACGAGACGGTGCGCAAGAGGATCGCCGGGATGCTCAATGGCGGTACCTTTACCCGGGAGGCCATCGAGGAGATTCTTGGCCTCGTCCGGCGCGACGGGGCCATCGAGTACAGCCGGAACGTCGCGGTGGAGTTTGCCCGCCGGGCCCAGGAGGAGCTTTTGGCGCTGCCGCCGGGCGACGGGCGGGACTTGCTGGCGACGGTCGCCGATGAGCTTTTGGAACGGGCGTACTGAACGGCCATGGGGTTCCGGGCAGGAGTGCTTACGGTCAGCGACGGGGTGGCGCGGGGGCTCCGGCGCGACGAGAGCGGTCGGAAGATCATAGACATCGTGACCCGTATGGGCGGCGAGGTCGTGTGCTACCAGGTCGTGCCGGACGAACAGGAAGCCATCGCCGCGTGCTTGCGGGAGATGGCGGACGCGCGCGATCTGGAGCTTATCTTGACCACCGGCGGCACTGGCCTGGCGCCCCGGGATGTGACGCCGGAGGCCACCTTGTCGGTGGTGGAACGCCAGGTGCCGGGTTTGCCGGAGCTGATGAGGTTTGAAGGAGTGCGGCGACAGCGCCGGGCGGCGCGGTCGCGCGGGGTGGCGGGCGTGCGGGGCCAGACGCGCATCGTCAATCTGGCCGGCAGCCCCC
>JACDOI010000068.1 GCA_017656145.1 Bacillota bacterium
AGCGGCGGAGGGACTGGCCCGATGAAGCCCGGCAACCGGCAGCTCATTTGCTGCAGTGGTGCCAAGTCCTGCAGGACCGAAGGTCCTGAGAGATGAGAGGGGGGGCGCGAACCGGTATGTGCGTTTCGCCTCTCCTCTTGGAGAGGCTTTTTTAATGGAGTTGTCGCTCGCCGGCACGGGAGGTTGTCCGATTGTCCGAGAAGCAATACCGGTTTGAAACACTAGCGGTGCACGCAGGCCAGCAGCCGGATCCGGCTACCGGATCCCGGGCGGTGCCCATTTACCAGACGACATCGTACGTATTCCGGGACGCCGACCACGCGGCCGACTTGTTCGCCCTCAAGGAGTTCGGCAACATCTACACCCGGATCATGAACCCTACCACCGACGTGTTCGAGCAGCGGATGGCAGCCCTGGAAGGCGGCGTGGGGGCGCTCGCCTTGGCGTCCGGCCAGACCGCCGAGACGTTCGCCATCCTCAACATCGCCGGAAGCGGCGATGAGATCGTGTCCGCGACGAGCCTATACGGCGGCACGTACAACCTGTTCCAGCACACCTTGCCCAAGTTCGGCATCACCGTCAAGTTCGTCGATCCCGCGGATCCCGAGAACTTCCGCAGGGCCATCACCGATCGCACCAAGGCGCTGTACGCCGAAACCATCGGGAACCCGAAAGGCGACGTGCTGGACATTGAAGCGGTGGCCGCCATCGCCCATGAGGCGGGCATCCCGCTCATCGTCGACAACACGTTCGCATCGCCCTACTTGTGCCGGCCCATCGAATGGGGCGCGGACATCGTCGTCCACTCGGCCACGAAGTTCATCGGCGGTCACGGCACGTCCATCGGCGGCGTCATCGTCGACAGCGGCAAGTTCGACTGGACGAGCGGCAAGTTCCCGGGGCTCACCGAGCCTGACCCGAGCTACCACGGGATCCGCTACGTCGAGACGTTTGGCCCGATGGCGTACATCATTAAGGCCCGGGTACAGCTTTTGCGGGATCTGGGCGGATGCCTGTCGCCGTTCAACGCGTTCTTGTTCCTGCAAGGGCTTGAGACGCTTCATTTGCGCATGGAGCGCCACTGCGAAAACGCCCTGGCGGTTGCCAAGTTTCTCCAGCAACATCCGCTGGTAGCGTGGGTGAATTATCCCGGCCTGCCCGGGCATCCGTCGTATGAAAAGGCGCAGAAGTACCTGCCTAAAGGAGCCGGGTCCATTTTCACCTTCGGCATCAAGGGAGGTCTTGAGGCGGGCCGGCGGTTCATCAACAGCGTCAAGCTTCTGTCGCTCCTGGCCAACGTCGGCGACGCCAAGTCGCTGGTCATCCATCCGGCCAGCACCACCCACCAGCAACTGTCGCCGGAGGACCAGCTCGCAGCCGGTGTGACGCCCGACCTTGTCCGTCTGTCCATCGGCATCGAGAACGTCGAGGACATCATTGCTGACCTGGATCAGGCCCTCCGGGCTGCTGTAGTCGAAAAGTCCGCGTGAAACCGGGCAAACCCGAGGAGGTGAGGAGCGTGACCGCACCGACCATCGCCGCACCCGCGAGCGCTTTTCCCAAGCTCAAGCAGCGGCCCTGGACCAAGTACTTCACCTTCGCGGACCGCGAGCCGATGGTGCTGGAGAGCGGCGCAAAGCTGGGGCCCATCACCATCGCCTATGAGACGTACGGCGAGCTCTCACCGGCGCGGGACAACGCGATCCTCATCACCCACGCCCTGACCGGCGACGCCCACTGCGCCAGCCACGGGCCCGACGACCCCGAGGCGGGCTGGTGGGAGCCGTTGGTCGGGCCGGGACGGGTGTTCGACACCGACCGCTACTTCGTCATTTGTTCCAACGTCCTGGGCGGTTGCCAGGGAAGCACCGGCCCTGCGTCCATCGACCCGGAAACGGGCCGGCCATACGGGGCGCGGTTTCCTGTGGTGACCATCGGCGACATGGTGCGTTGCCAGGAGCGCCTCGTTCGGCATCTCGGGATCGATCGGCTTTTTGCCGTGGCCGGCGGATCCATGGGCGGAATGCAGGCACTTGAATGGGCGGTCCGGTTTCCCGATATGGTGCGGGGCGTCATCCCCATCGCCACGCCGGCCCGCTCATATCCGCAGGCCATCGCGTTCAACGAAGTCGGCCGGCAGGCCATCCTGAACGATCCCGGATGGCGGGGCGGGGACTATTACGGAACGCCGGGTCCTGAGCGAGGGCTCGCCATCGCGCGGATGCTCGGCATGATCACTTACCAGAGCGACCCGTCGATGACGCGCAAGTTCGGACGGGAGCTCGTCAGCGGGCGCTTCGACGATCCCTTCAGCCTGTTTACCACGTTCCAGGTTGAAAGCTACCTTCATTACCAGGGCAAAAAGCTGGTGAACCGGTTCGATGCCAACAGCTACCTGTATCTGACCCGGGCCTTGGACCTGTTTGACCTCTCCCGGGGCTTTGGGTCGCTGGAGCGGGCTCTTGAACGGGTGCAGGCGCCGATGCTCGTTGTCGGCGTCAGCTCCGACATCTTGTATCCGGTGTACCAGCAGAAGGAGATCGTCGCCATCTTGCAGGCGCAAGGGAAAGCGGCCGAGTATGCGGAGATCGACAGCCCCCACGGCCACGACGGGTTTCTCATCGACTTTCCCCAGATGGAACCGTTCTTGCGGGCATTTCTCGAACGGATCGAACGCGCCGGCGTGTGAGAAACCCGCCGCCGAATGGACATCCTGCCCAGGCCGGGCTGGCGAGGCAGGTCCCGGGCGTAACCGCTCGGGACCTGCTATTCGTTGTTGCCCGGCTCGCGGTGCTTCCCGGAGTTACTCATCCTTGTGGCCATAGTGCTTGGTGATGAACTCGATCTGGTCCCCGTCGATGACGTACTGGGCGGTGGGCGCCTTGAGAACGATGACCCGGTTGGCCGTGTCAAACTCGGTGTCCGCCAGGTGGAGCTCAAACGTGGCGCCGCCCGCGGTGGTGACGATGATCTCCCCCCACTCCTTCAGCTGCTTTTGCACAAACTCCATCTTCATGCGGCAACACCTCCTGTCGGCCACGATACGGTCCTGGTGCGTCGCTTCCGCGAAAGGCCGCCGCGCTCCTTGGTATTGTTGTCCCGAATTGCTGTCTCCCATGTCCCGGCGGCGCTGCCATTATTGGGCCGTTGCAGTACGAGCTGGTCCGACGGCACGGGGCTAGATCTCCTCCACCACGGGGATCGACCGGGCCAGCTCCCGCATGCTGGACTCCGAACCCAAGGACCAGACGGCGTCGATCAGGGCCTGAGTCTTCTTGGGACCGACAAACCCTTCGACCAGCATCCGGAACTTCTCCTCAAGGGCCTGGTCGCTCATGGGGCGGTCCAGGCTACCGGTGGCCGAAGGAACGGCAAAGATCTCCACGCCGCCGCCTGTGATGTGGATGACCAGCCGGGCCGCCTCCTCGCCCATGGTCGGGTCCACCACCAGGTGGACCTTGCGCCGAAGTTCGACCACCTCGGGCGCGCTCACCCGAGTGTCGGTGAACTGAGCAGGGCCCGCTCGGCCATCGATGAGACCCACAGCGATGCAGTGGTAGACACTGAATTTCCCTTCTAGACCGGTTCTCGGGTCAGCCTTCCCCGTCAGCTCTTGGACCAGCGGGTGGACGTAGGCGTCGATCCGCTCCACCCTGGCGGGGTCGATGGACCGGTTTCGGGCCTCGATAGCCGCGTCGATGGCCGCATGGGTGACCACCCCGCAGGCATAAGGCTTATGGCGGTTCCTCACCATCTCGAAGGTGCGACCAAGTCCCTCGGTAAGGGGGCCCGGTGCCCAATCCGGGGTCATGACGGCCAAAAATCCCCTCCGGCCCTCCAGACCCTGGGACGCACTGGTGAAGCCTTCGGCGGCCAGCCTGGCCGAAAGAATTCCGTTCCAGGCAGCCTTGCCGGGATGAAGTGGCTTTGCCATGCTGCCGAACATCTCCCGCAGTCCTGCCGCCTGGGTGGAGGCCAGCCCCAGAGCGTGGACCGTCTGGGCGGGTGAGAGGCCGAGCAGGCGGCTCGCGGCTGCGGCGGCACCAAAGGTCCCAACCGTACCCGTCACATGCCAGCCCGCCTCGTTGTGCCAGGGGGTTACGGCCGCCGCGATCCGATCGGCAACCTCGGCACCCACCGCGTAGGCCGTGATGAAGGCATCGCCCGAGATGTCCAGGTGCTCAGCCAGGGCCAGACAGGCCGGGAGGATGGGCGCGCTGGGGTGCAAGATGCTAGCCGCATGCGTGTCATCGAAGTCGTAGAGGTGAGAGGCCACGCCGTTGACCAGCGCCGCGCCGGCGCAATCCAGCCGCAGGCGATGGCCGATCACCGTCGCCTGCGGGGCCGGAGAGGCCTGCGCCATCACCCGGGCGGCCATCCGCACCGGCTCTTCCCGAGCAGCGCCCAGGGCGACTCCTATCCAGTTCAGGAAACTACGGCGGACTTCGTGGACCACCGCCTCGGGGAGCGTCTCGAAGGCGGTCCCGGCGACGAACTCCGCCAGGCTCTGGCTAATCGGAGCTGCTCGATCGCCCTCGGGCGAAAAGGACTCTCTTTGCACATCCATCCGTCCTTTCGACCTGGGCGCTGCCCGATGGCACCGCCCGAATCGGAAGTGCGGATATGGTATTCCATTTTGCGGGCGACGGACAATTCTTGCATGTTCGTCCGACAAGTACTACCGGAAGATATTGTGTCCAGATTTCTGTTCTAACGCCGATTTTCTCCGATTTTCTCTCCCGCGCTCTCTGGCACACCGTTCGCGGCTGGTTGAGTTATCTGCCGGATTTGGTATACCATGCACACAAGCGAATCTATCCCCCCGTTTACCTGGAGGTGTCCAGACCATGAAGGTCACCCGGGTGACTGCCCACCTGCTTCGCAGCGTGGTGAAGCCCGCTCTTCTGCCCGACCAGGCCGGCCTCCGATCGCTGGATATCAGCGCTGTGCTGGTCGAGGTAACGACTGACCAGGGGATCACCGGCGTTGGCGAATCCTTTTACCGGTCGCTGGACGATAACCGCTTTCTGGCTGAGAGCGTGCGGTCCATGGCGCGCCACCTGATCGGCAAAGACCCGCGTGACGTGACCCAACGATGGCAAGAGCTCTACGTCCACGTGAAGCGTTCGGGCGCCTACGGAGCCCTTAGCGCGTTGGACGAGGCGATGTGGGACATCAAGGGTAAGGCGGCAGGCCAGCCCCTATACCAGCTTCTGGGCGGCGCAACCACCCCGGTGCGCGCCTACGCCACGTATCCCTTGGGCCAGTCTGTAGAGGAGGCGGTGGAGGGAGCGCACTGGCTAGCCGAACACGGTTTCCAACTCATGAAGATCCCTGTCGGTCGGGGGGTGGAGCACGACCGGAAGGTGATCCGAGAGCTAGTGCCCCGTCTGCCCGAAGGCTTCGGCCTCGCCATCGACGCCAACACGACCTATAGCTTTTCGGAAGCCTTTGCCGTCGCGGAGACGGCGAGCGAGCACGGCCTGGCCTGGTTCGAGGAGCCGATCGAGCACACCGACCTCCAGGGCATGGCGGAGTTGAATCGGCGGCTTACCGTGCCCATCGCCGGATACCAAACCTTCAACACCCACTATCCGGCGGTGGAGCTGCTGAAAGCGAACGCGCTCGACGTATACCAGCCCTCCCTGGACTGGGTGGGCGGAGTTACCGCGGCCCAACGGGTTGGCGTCCTGGTGGAGGCCTTCGGCAAGCGGCTGGTGCCACATACCATGGGACCGATCGTGAACTTCGCCGCGAGCCTCCACGTGGCGGCGGCCCAACGGGCATGCACCCTGATCGAGTTCCCCGTCCTCTCCCGAGAGGTAGCCAACCCCGGTCGGGTCCACGCGGGTACGTATGTGGTCAACGTGGACGAGATCAGCCTTCGGGAGGACGGTACCCTGCGGCCGCCTGAACGGCCAGGGATCGGCGTCGAGATCGACTGGGAAGCCGTTCGTTCCGTGCAGGAGGCGGAGCTCTCCGTAGAAGAGTAGGGGGAGCAGCGTGACCTGCCCGGCCGGGACGCTCCGACCCGGACGAAAGGCGGTGAGCTCATGGCATTGGACGACGCCTTGACCAACCGCATATACGAGGAGCTGAAACAGGAGATCCAGCAGGGTCTGCTCAAGCCGGGCGAGCGGCTGGTGGAGCGGACCGTCGCGGAGCAGAAGCGTGTGAGTCGCACTCCTGTTCGAGAGGCCTTTCGGCGCCTGCACTACGATGGCCTGGCGGAGTACTACCCCCGGAGAGGGATCGTCGTCGCTGCGCTCTCCATGGAGGAGATCGACGAGATCTATCTGCTCCGGGAGGCGCTGGAGGGGATGGCGGCCCGAGAGGCCGCCCGGCGAGCAAGCCCCGTCGCCCTTGAGGAGCTCCAGCGGTTCATGGAGCGGATGGAGCGAAGCTTGTCCAGGGGGCAGACAGAGGAGATCCGGAGCCTGAACAGCGAGTACCACGATCGGATCATCGCTCTCAGTGGCATGAGCCACCTGGCCAGGCTCGTCACCCAGCTGCGGGACCGGATTGAGTTCTACCGGAGGCAGTCCTTGAGCTTGGGCGGTCGGCCCGATCGAGCGCTGGAGGAGCACCAGCTCATCCTCCGTACCCTGGGTCAGCGCGACCCGGATCTGGCCGAGGCGGCCATGCGCCTGCACATCCGGCGGGCGCGGGAGGCGGCCCGCGCGTTTCTGACCTCGGGAGCAGGCGCATCCCCGGAGGTGGGGCGGGTCGGCTCGAGGGATCCTAAGGCTCGGCGGGCGACTCCCGCCGGCCGCCCCGCGCGGGGCGGTACCATTTGTTCCGGGCGAGCCAGCCCTTGAAAGGGGGGATGCAGGCAAATTTCTCCGAATTCTTCTCCTAACTGCGCTTCAGCGAAAACAAGGTGCTTATCGGGCAAGGGATAGCGTGATCTTCAAACACATTAAGTGAATTCATTAAGAATAAAGGGGGGCTCTTTGATGGGTAGCGGCACCCTCACACGGCACGTCGTCGTTTCTTTGATAATGGCGACCTTCTTGTTGGTAACGGCCGTCGGGGCCTTCGCAGCCTACCCCGAACGGGAGATCGAGGTGGTCGCCTGGGCAAGCCCCGGTGGGGGCAGTGACCTGATGGTCCGTACCTTCGCCGAGGCGGCAAAAGAGGTTTTCCCGGTGCCCCTATATGTGACCAACCGGTCCGGGGGAGCGGGCGCGGTGGGGATGGCCTACGTGGCCGGCCGTCCGGCCGACGGCTACACGATCCTCGGCGTGACCAACAACCTGGTCTTCACACCCCTAACCCAGCCCGATGTGGAATACAACTGGGAAGACTTCACCCCCATCATCGCGTTCGGCATTGACGCGAAAGTTCTCGCCGTCAGCGCCTCCAGCCCCTTCGAGACCCTGAACGACCTGGTGGAAGCAGCCCGCAGCAGCCCGCGGACCGTCCGGATCGCGACCTTCGGCGTAGGGTCCGACGATCATATTACCGGGGTCATGCTCGAAAGGGTCTCGGGTGCTCGCTTCCAGTACGTGCCCTTCAGCGGAGGTGGCCAGCAGGTCGCGGCGGTCCTGGGCGGCCACGTGGAGGCAACCGTTACCGAGATCAACGAGATCCTGCCTCAGATTGAGGCGGGCAACATTCGGGTCCTGGCTTCGGCGACCGAGAAGCGGCTCTCCTCTTTCCCTGACGTGCCCACGATGCGTGAGTTGGGGTACGACGTGGTGGTGCCCAAGTTTCGGGGGCTCGTGGTGGCCCGTGGAACGCCCGAGGACGTGGTGGACTATCTGATCCGGGCCAGCACCGAAGCGGTGCGCACCCCACTTTTCCAGGAGTACTTGAGGCAGAACCTAATCGAACCCGCCGAGATCACCGGTGAGGACTTCGAGGCATTGATCCTGAAGCAGGTGGGAACATTCCGGGAAATTCTGAATGGACTGACCAGATAGGTCAGGACGAAGGGACCCAAGCGAAGGAACGATGGGAGGAGGGCTCAACGTGCGCCTGGCGGATCGGATCAGCGGGATCATTCTGATGGGATTCGCCCTCTTTTGGTTCTGGACTGCTCTTCACTTCCGGCGGCCTCTCCTTGCCGCCCCCGGATCGATCGGCCCTTCCGCGTACCCGCTGCTGGCCAGCGGTATCCTCTTCCTTCTGAGCGCGTTGCTGGTCTGGCGCAGCTTCGGGCCAGAGGATGGGGCTGTCGGCACGCCGCCCTTCTCCCTACCGTCCCTGAAAGCGCACGTACTGCCGGTGGCGGGAAACTTTCTCGGTTACCTGCTGCTCCTCAACGTGGTGGGGTATCTTCTGGCCACCTTCCTGCTCGTGATCGTGGTCGGCACCATCCTCGGAACCCCCGCGGCCCGCTCGGCCGCGGCCGGGGTTCTTATAACCGCCATTCTTTTCGGCCTCTTTCGGCTCTGGCTGGGCGTCCCGCTACCTAGCGGGCCGCTGGGAGGGTAGCAAGATCAAGAGGTGGGCTCTATGAACGTAGTGCAGGATCTAATGTCCGGCTTCGCGACCATGCTCTCTCTAAGCCACCTGGGCTGGCTCCTGGCAGGCCAGCTCCTGGGGCTGGTGGTGGGGATCCTCCCAGGGGTGAACGCCTCCATGGGGGTGGCGGTCCTCCTCCCGGTCGTCTACGGCATGGGGGCTCTCGATGCTCTCTCCTTTCTGATCGGGGTCTACTTCTCGGCCATGATCGGTGGAGGGATCACATCGATCCTCTTCGGGGTGCCGGGAACCTCCACCTCATCCGTACTGGCCCTGGACGGCCACGAGCTCGCGCGCCAGGGCCGGGGCGCCCCGACGGTGGGCCTGATGTCCCTCGGCTCCTGGTTAGGAGGCACCGTGGGACTGCTTTTCCTTACCGTCCTCGGGCCGGTGATCGCTGCCCTCTCTCTAGCCTTCGGACCGGCTGAGTACTTCGCGCTGATGTTCTTCGGGCTCACCCTGATCAGCGCGCTGGCGGCAGACTCGCCCATCAAGGGGCTGATCGCCGGGTTTCTGGGGCTGCTGGCTGGCACGGTGGGGATCGACCCGGTCTCCGGCATCTCCCGCTACACCTTCGGGAGCGCCGCCCTTCTGGACGGTATCGAGTTCATCCCGGTCCTGGTGGGGCTCTTCGCCGTCTCGCAGGTGCTCGTCAACGTGGAAAAGGGACCACAGGTGGCCTCTTCGGACGGGGAGTTCTCCGGAGGGCTCCCCAGCCGACATGACCTGCGGGAGGCGTCCGCTCCCTTACTACGGGGAGCGCTCATCGGCTCCCTGGTAGGCGCCCTCCCGGGGGCCGGGGCCACCGTTGCCTCCTTCCTCTCCTACGCGGTGGAGAAGACCCTCTCCAGGAAACCACAGCTCTTCGGGAAGGGAGCGCCCGCGGGTGTGGCCGGCCCCTCGGCCGCGGACAACGGTGCGGCCAGCACCGCGTTGATCCCGCTCCTCACCCTGGGGATCCCTGGTTCCGAGACGACCGCGGTATTGATGGGCGCCCTGATGATCCTGGGAGTACGCCCGG
>JACDOI010000069.1 GCA_017656145.1 Bacillota bacterium
GCCCAGCCCCCTACGCCGGCGCCCCATTATCATGTAACCTTTGGTGTTGGGGGGGTGGTTTTTATCGCCGCACCCGGGGGGGGGGCGGGCCGCACGCCGCACCGCCGCCGGCGGCACGCCGGAGCACATCCGGAATCAAAGACGACGGGCGCGCCTTTGCGGTGAGCGGCGGCGCGCCCGCCGGTTCAGCGCTGCTTCGTTGGCGCCTACCGCAGCGACTGTAGCGTATCCTGCAACACGTCCACGATCCGGTCGGCTTCAGCAATGGTGAGAACCAAGGGAGGCGCCAGCGTGATGCAGTTGCCAAGGCCAGCCCCGATGCCTCCCGAGCGGCCGACGATGACGCCCCGCTCCTTGCACCCCTGCACCACCGCCGCCACCCGGGCCGAATCCAGAGGCTGCCGGGTTTCCTTGTCAGCCACCAGTTCCACCGCGGCCAAAAGCCCCTTGCCCCTTACGTCGCCCACCCAGGGCAACTCCTTGAGGGTCTCCAATCCGGCCAACAGGTGCGCGCCTACCTGGGCCGCTGCCCCCGGCAAATCCTCCTCTTCCATAATGCGCAGCGTCTCAAGCCCCGCCGCGCACGCTGCCGCGTGCCCGCCCCACGTGTTGACCTGGACCGCCTCCCGCCGCTCGTGGGGTTCGCCGAGAAACGCCTCGAACACCGCGTCAGTGGCCAGCACCGCGCCGAGGGGCTGGTATCCACTGGTGATTCCCTTGGCCACCGACACCAGGTCGGGTTCCAGGCCGTAATGCTCGTACGCGAACCAGCGGCCGGTGCGCCCGAACCCGTTGATCACCTCGTCGAGAATGAGCAACACCCCGTAGCGCCGGCAGATGGCCTGGACTTCCCGCCAATAGGCGGGCGACGGCACGAGCACTCCGACGCCGCTTTGGATCGGCTCCATGATGACCGCCGCCACCGTCTCGGGCCCTTCGGCCAAGATCGCGTGCTCCAGCGCCCGGGCTGAAGCCAGCTCGCTCGCTTCAGGCTCCAGGCCCCCGAACGGGCAACGGTACGGGTACGGCGGCGGCACGTGGACGAACCCGTCGCCGTAAGGGCCGAACCGGGTTTTCCGCTCCGGAACACCGCCCGCGGCCAGGGTGGCCAGGCTTGTGCCGTGATACGACAAGTAGCGGCTGATGAACTTGTAGCGGGGCTCGCCGGGGCGCACCTGCCGCTGGTACTGGCGGGCCAGCTTCATCGCGGCTTCGTTGGCCTCGGTGCCGCTGTTGACGAAGTACGTGTGCCTAAGCCGGCCCCCCGTGAGCTCGGCCAGCTTGTCCGCGAGCTCCGCCGCGGGCCGGTTGATCTGCAGGTGCGGGTAGTACGGCAACTCCAATAGCTGCCGGTAGACGGCGTCGGCGATCTCTTTCCGGCCGTAGCCGACGTTGACGCACCACAAGCCGGCCATCGCGTCCAAATATTCTCGCCCATCCCCGTCGACGATCGTTGAGCCGCGGGCGCCCGTCACCACCATGGGCGGGTTGCGCTCAAGCCCTTTGTGCTGGAGCATGGGGTGCCACACATGTTCCAGGTCCGTCTTGACCACATCGCGCACCGATTGTTCCGTCATGCCATTCCCCCCGCTCAAAAAGGACCGCCCGTTTTTCGGCGTCCCGATTACTTCGTATTGGGACAATTCACCTCAGATGCCAAAATCCCCTTTGGACCGGGGCGTCCCGCGGCGCACCGCCGAACCTTTCCGGACAAATCGCCCGGCGCTCCGCCGGCAAGCGGCTTGTCCTCAGCATTTGCGCCTCCCACCCCCGCGCCACGCCGCATGAAGCAACATATTCTTGTTAATCGAGTTTAAAAGGAATTTGGTGTCGATGGAGGAAATTGTTGCATCATATTGCTGTGCGGGGGTGAGTCCCAGTGAACCGGGGCAGATGGGCCGTACTTTCGCTCATCGTCTTGGCGGCTTTGGCTGCCGTGCCGGCGGCGGCCCAGCCGGCGGTCCGCATCGGTGTCATATTGCCCCTTTCCGGTCCGCTGGCGCCGACCGGCCAGGAATTGCGGCGGGGCTATGAGTTGATGGTCGACATCGTCAACAACGTCCACCCCGAACTGGCGGCTCTGGGACTTGAGGTCGCGGGTTGGGAAGGGATCCCGTCCCTGGGCGGCGCGAAGATCGAACTGGTCTTCGCCGATTCCCGGGGCGATCCGGCCATCGGGGCGGACATGGCTCGCCGATTGATCATGGAAGAAAACGTGGTAGGCTTAACCGGCGCCTACCAGAGCGGCGTCACCCAAACGGTCGCCACGGTGGCCGAACGGATGGGGGTTCCGCTGGTCAACTCCGATTCGTCGTCGCCGACGCTGACGATGCTGGGTTACCAGTGGTTTTGGCGGGTAACGCCGCACGACAGAATCTTTGACGACGACTTGTTCAACTTGCTGGACGGCTTGGTGGCCGGCCAGGCGCCGGGCGTCGGGCCGGTGCCCAAAGAGTCCCTTTCCCGTCTTGCCATCGTCGCCGAGAACACCGAGTTCGGGGTCGCCTCCGGCGACGACATCCGAAACCGACTGGCGCCAGAGCGCGGGTACGACGTCGTCGACTACATCCAGTACACGTCCAACTCCCCCGATCTCACCAGCGAAACGACCCGGCTGGTCAATTCCGGCGCCGACGCTTACTTGTTCGTGTCCTACGTGTCGGACGCGATTTTGTTCATGCGCACGTTAAAGCTTTTGGGCGCAAGCCCCACGCTCATCTGGGGGCAAGACGCCGGGTTCACCAACCCGGACTTCGTAGACGCCATCGGCCCGGACCTGCACGGGGTGTTGACCCGCTCGCTGTTCATCTCCAAAATCGGGCAGGTCAAGCCCATCGCCGCCGCGATCAACGAGCTTTACCGCGAGCGGCACGGCAAGGACTTGTCCGAAGAATCGGCCCGAGAGACGCTGGGCGTGCAGGTGTGGGCCCACGCGCTGCAGCGGGCGGGCAGCACCGATCCGGCCGCGCTCAAAGAGGCGCTCGACAATCTGTATATCCCCGGCGAGCAGCTCATCACGCCGTGGGAAGGCGTCCAGTTCGGTGCCGGCCGGCCCGGCGAGATGAATCAAAACATCCACGCGACCGGGATGATCGGGCAGTATCAGTACAACCCGGACACCGGCGAGGTCCAGCTCGAGATCGTCTACCCGTTCGACTTCGCCACGGCCGACATGGTGCACCCGTTCCCGGGCTGGAACTAGCATCCGGCTGGCCGGGACTAGCCCCCTGCCGCTCGGCGGCCTGGCGCGGTGCCGCCGGTCGGCGGGGGCCGGCCTGCCGACGCCAGTCGGGCCCCGGCAAGTTCCGGGCGGGATGAAGCGGCGACAACTGTAGAGAAGCGGCAACTGTAGAAAGGAACCTTCGCCAGGTGAGCGTCTTTCTTGAGGTAAGCATCCAGGGAGTCTTGATGGGCCTCACGTATGCCTTGCTCGCCCTGGGGCTGACGGTCATTTTCGGCGTCATGGACATGGTCAACTTCGCCCACGGCGAGTTTCTGATGATCGGGATGTACGCGGCGTATTTGACGGCAGCCCACGTGTTTCCCGATCCGCTGGTGGGCGTTCCGGTGGCGGGCCTGATCGGGCTTGTCCTCGGCGCTCTTTCGTATCGGCTGCTGGTGCGGCGGCTGTTGCAAGGCCCGACGATCGCGCAGATCTTCGGCACGTTCGGCCTCATGCTGTTTTTGCGCTACGGGGCGTTGGCCGTGTTCGGCCCCAACTTGCGGTCGGCCCCCGGGGGCCTGGTGGTGGGGCAGCGCCTCGTCTTAGGGGGGCTTGTGCTGGACGGCGCCAAAGTGACGGCTGCAGCCGGATCGGCCCTGTTGTTCGCCCTCATCTACTGGTTTCTGCAGCGAACCCGGGTCGGCTTGGGCTTGCGGGCCACCGCGGCTCACCGGGAGGCGGCCCGGTACATGGGCGTCGACACCGACGCCATGAATTCGATCGGCTGGGCCATCGGCGGCGCGACGGCCGGCATGGCCGGAGCGCTGCTCGTCAACTTCTATTACGTCTCGCCTACAGTCGGCATGGTGTTCGCGATGATCACGTTCACCACCGTAGCGCTGGGCGGGTTCGGCAGCGTTCCCGGAGCGTTTGTGGCGGGCATCATCGTGGGCGTCGTCGAGGCCGTCACGGCCCAGTATTTCTCGCCCCAGCTCAAATTGGCCGTCATCTATCTCGTGTTTTTCCTGGTCGTCCTGCTCCGACCCCATGGGCTTTTAGGTGCCCGTTGACGGGCGACGGTCGGGCGGATGGACGCCTAGGCGTTTGTCAGTTGGAGGTCGGGCAAGCGATGGGCATCGGGCGGATCATCCGAGATGCGCTGAGTTTCGGAGACCTCTCCCGAGCCGAACGGCTGGGCATTGCGTTGTTTCTGGTCGCAATGGCGGTATTTCCGTTCGCCGTCAAAAGCGGCTTTGGCCGGGCGGTGGCCGTTCAGTTCCTGCTCTATGCGACCTTAGGATTGAGCTGGAACTTCATCGGGGGCTACGGCGGGCAGATCGACCTGGGCGGGGCGAAAAACGTGGGATTTGGCGCCTATGGAGTCGCATTGCCGATGCTCTGGTGGAACGCTCCGTTCTGGGTCGGCTTGCCCATCGGCGTCGCGGCCGCGGTGCTGGAGTCGCTGGTGCTCGGGCTGGCCTTGCTGCGCCTGAGGGGGCACTACTTCGCGATCGGCACGCTCGCGGTGGCGCTTGTGTGGCAAGAGCTGTTTACATTTTGGCGGTGGACCAACGGCGCCCGGGGAGTGCTGTTGCCGCTCAAGCCCACGCCGGACTTTCTCTACATGCAGTTTGGGCCGGTAGGGTTCCACTACGCGGCGCTGTTCTTGTTCGTCCTGAGCCTTTGCTGGCTCAACTGGTTCCGCAAGTCGAAGCTCGGATACGAGCTGCGGGCCATCCGGGAGGATGAGGACGCGGCCGCCAGCCTAGGGATCGATGTCCTCGCCGCGAAACTCAAGGCCTACTGCATCAGCGCGGCGGTGGCCGCGGCCGCCGGAGCGTTTTACGCGGTCTACTACGGCTACATCGATCCGGCATCGGTCATGCACATGGACCTGTCGGTCATGATTGCGATGACAGCCATGATTGGCGGTGCGGGGGTCCTTTGGGGTCCGGTGGTGGGCGCGGCGGTGCTGATTCCCCTCGACCGGTACTTGGGTGCGTGGCTCGGCGGCGACGCGCTGGGGATCGACTTTGTCATCTACGCGCTGATCATCATGCTGGTGGCCGCCTACCAGCCCAAAGGCGTATGGGGAATCATCGAGTCGCTTGCGCCCGCCCGTTCCGCTCAAAGAAACGAATGGAGAGACGCATAGCCGATGTTGCTTGAGGCAAAGCGCATCGTCAAGCGATTCGGGGGCCTTGTGGCCAACGACGGCGTGGACCTTTCGGTGGACGAAGGGGAAATCATCGGCCTCATCGGCCCAAACGGGGCCGGCAAGACGACGCTGTTCAACTGCATCACCGGTTTCCTGCGGCCCGAGGCGGGGACCATCGTGTTCGACGGGACGGACATCACCGGCTGGCCGCCCCACCGGGTGACCCGCCGCGGCATCGCCCGCACGTTCCAGCTGGTGCGCAACATGGACGGGCTGACCATCGAGGAAAACGTCATGATCGGCGCCCTTGCCCGGACGAATCATCCGGACGAGGCTCGCCGGGTGGCCCGGTCTGTCCTGGAACTCGTCGGGCTTGACCGGGCGGCCCACCGCTACCCGGGGGAAATGCCGCTTGCGGTGCAAAAGCAGATGGAGCTGGCCCGGGCCCTGGCCACCCGGCCGCGCCTGGTGATGCTCGATGAAGTCGCGTCGGGCCTGAGTCCTGAAGAGATGGAGGAGTTTGCGGAACTGGTCCGCCGAATTCACCAGGAACGGCGAGTGGCCTTTGTCGTCATCGAGCACGTGATGGAGTTCGTTCTGCCCCTCTCCCACCGGGTTCTGGTGCTGTCCGGAGGCAAGCCCATCGCGGAAGGCACGCCCGAGGAGGTCACCCGGAATCCGGCGGTCATCGAGGCGTACTTGGGGGAAAGCCATGCTGCAAGTCGCTGACCTCAAAGCCGGATACGGGCAAGCGCCGGTCGTCCGCGGCGTATCGCTGGAGGTGAACGCCGGGGAACTGGTTTGCCTTTTGGGAGCCAACGGAGCGGGCAAGAGCACCGTCTTGAAGTCGATCATGGGGACGGTCAAGCCGGTGTCGGGCCGGGTGCGGTTTCTGGGCGAGGACATCACCGGCCGACCGACCCCTGAGATCGTCGGCCGCGGCATCGTCTACGTGCCCGAGGGCAAGCTGGTATTCGCCCCGTTGAGCGTTGAAGAAAACTTGCGGCTCGGCGCGTACTTGGTCCGGGACGAGGAAACCGTCCGTTCCCGGATGGAACAGGCGTACGAACTGTTTCCCAGGCTTTGGGAACGCCGCGGGCAGCGGGCCGGGACGTTGAGCGGCGGGGAGCAGACGATGCTCGCGCTGGCCCGGGGGCTCATGGCCGGACCGCGCCTTTTGCTCTTGGACGAGCCGTCCTTGGGCCTTATGCCCAAGCTCGTCGGCGAGCTGTTTGAAACCGTCGCCCGCCTGAAAGAGACCGGACTGGCCGTTCTCTTGGTCGAGCAGCGGGCCCGGCAGGCGCTGGCCCTGGCCGACCGGGGTTACGTCTTGCGCACAGGCCGCATCGTGGCCGCCGGAACCCGAGAGGAATTATTGTCCGGCGACACGCTCCGCCAAGCGTTTTTGTCCGGATGACGCCTCGTTTTTCCGGAGGCCGGACACCTTTTTCGCTCGCCTGCAGGCATAAGCATCATGTTGCCCGCATTCCCACCCCTGGCAGATCCGTTCCCCTTTCTGCAGAGACCAAGTAGACTTGTGCTTCTGCCGAATAAAACACATTTGTGCATCTGCCGGATAGAAAAGAGAAAAAAGAGGATGCCCGCGACAGCCCCTCCAATGTTGAAGTAGAACCAAAATCGGGCGCGTTTGCCTAGCGCCCGCGGTTGATGGCAGTCCCAGCGAGCGAGGTGATCGAGGGGCGTTTACCGCAACGGGACGAAGCAAAAGGGCGCAATGTCGGCTGTCAACTCACCACGGGCATGAGGGAATGGAGGCGAAACGTATGGGCCTGCGATCCCACCTTCGGATTGGATTGGCCGTATTGCTGGTCGCATTGCTTGCGGCGGTTCCGGTCCTGGCGGCCGAGGTGCAAACCGGGCAATCCATCCGGTCGACGGAAGGCGTCGTCACCGCTGCGCACCCCCTGGCGGCCCAGGCAGGCGCTGAAATATTGGCCAAGGGCGGCAACGCCGTGGATGCGGCCATCGCAACGGCCTATGCCCTGGCGGTAGTGGAGCCCTACGCTTCCAACTTGGGCGGCGAGGGCTACATGGTCATCAGCCTGACGGACGGTACCGAGACGGCCATCGACTACCGCTCCCGGGCGCCGCTGCATGTGCACGTCCACAAGCCGGCCGAGATCGGATGGCCCCCCCACGGCATTTACACCACCATGGTGCCGGGCATGGTCAAGGGCACCGAAAAAGCCCTCCTGCAATACGGCACCATGACCTTGGCGGAAGTCCTGGAACCGGCCATTCGACTCGCGGAGGGAGGGTTCGAGGTAACCCCGCTTCTGGCCCAGCAGATCGCCAATGCCTACGACTCCTTCCTGATGACGTATCCGGAAGCGGGCCGGGTGTTCCTCGATGACGGGCTCGTGCCGGAAGCCGGCACCATCATGCGCAACCCCGACCTGGCGCGGGCGCTGCGCCTCATCGCCGAGCACGGATCCGACGTGTTTTATCATGGCGAGATCGCCGAGGCTATCGAGCAAGCCACCGACGGATGGATTGACCGGGAGTCTTTGGCGGCCTACGAGGCTATCGAGCGGGACGTTGTGCGGGGCAGCTACCGCGGCTATGAAATCATCAGCGCGCCGCCCATCGTCGCCGGCGTCCGGGTCATCGAGACGTTGAACATCCTGGAGAACTTCGATCTGTCCGCATACGGCTCCATCAACCATCCGATGGTCGCCCACATCATCGCCGAAGCCTTGAAGCTGTCGGGCGCCGACTACAACGCATACGTGTGGGATCCCAACTTCTTCCGGGTCCCCGTGGAAGGCCTCGTTTCCAAGCAGTATGCCCGCCAGCGGGCCGCCCTCATTTCGCTGGAGCGGGCGCAGGACTTCTCCGCGGGGGATCCGTTCGCCCTGTTGCCGGAAATCGACGGGTTGTCGGCCGCGGACCCGTATGAGTCGCCGTCCACAACCCACATCAGTGTGCTGGACAAAGACGGCAACGCGGTCAGCCTGACCCAAACCATCAGCTCCTTCTGGGGCAGCCGCATCGTCGTTCCTGGGTACGGATTCATCCTCAGCAACCACTTCCGGCAGTTCCCGGGCTTCGACGCGAGCGACCCGTACCGGCCGGACTACGCCGCGCCGCTCAAGTCCACGCGTACGGTCTTGTCGCCCACCATCATGAAGAAGGACGGCCGGGTCCGCCTCGTGGTGGGAACCCCGGGCGCCGGGCGCATCCCTCAGTCGACGGTGCAGACCATCGTCAGCCTGATCGACTTTGGCATGGACGTCGAGTCGGCCATCCGGGCGCCTAAGCTGCACGTGTCCGGGCTCACCCTGGATCTGGAAGGCGGGTTCCCGGATGAGGCCGTCGCCGCCCTGGAGGCCCTCGGCCACGACGTGCGCCTGCGGGAGCCTCTCGATCTCTACTTCGGCGGGCTGAACGTGGTCATGGTGGAAGACGACGGCACGATGGTCGGTGTCGGTTCGTTCCGCCGTTCCGGCGGTGCTTCGGCTCCTGTGAGCGAAGAAGCAGCCGTCGTTCACTGACGGGTCCCCCGGCGCCGGGCGGGGGCCGTTTCCCGGGTTACCCCGCGGTGTTTGAGAAAACCCACACAAAGGAGAAAAGCGCATAAAAAAGGGTTAAAAGCCCCC
>JACDOI010000070.1 GCA_017656145.1 Bacillota bacterium
GTCTGTCAATTTCCCTGTTCTTCCCAGGGTCTGCCCCAGAACTATTGACTCATACTCGCGCTCGCGCGCCTTGGGATGGCGTCAGCCCACTGTCGCACGGAGTGTGGGAGATCTCGCCGTTGGCCGATTCTAAACGAGTTTCACGCCTGGTTGAAAAAGCAGGCGGCTCAGGCCCTTCCCAAGAGCGCCTTGGACAAGGCGGTACGCTACTGCCTCAACCAGTGGGAGAAGCTGACGGCGTTTCTAGAGGATGGCCGGCTCGAGATTTACAACAACCGGACGGAGCGCTCCATCAAGCCATTTGTCATCGGGTGGAAGACCTGGCTCTTCGCGAACACGCCGCGAGGCGCTCGCTCGAGCACCTCTTTGAGCGACTTCCGAACGCCAGGCTCGACGATGCCCCACTCCAAGTGGTCATAACCTGGGCTGACACAATTCCGGATGCGGCCCGG
The DNA here is from genome assembly GCA_017656145.1 of Bacillota bacterium. GTDB lineage: Bacteria > Bacillota > Limnochordia > Limnochordales > ZCTH02-B6 > JACDOI01. Next base: position 453 of record JACDOI010000070.1, read on the forward strand.
CTGCGGCCGAAGAAGGCCTAACGCGCCACACATCAGCATACCCCGACGCACCTGCGCCGTGAACGTGGGCGAGGTTTGACGGTTACCCTTCACACGCCGGTTGCCTCGACGTCTGGGGCGCGCGGCTCCGTAACGGAATGCTACACCACCGGCAGCGTGTGTGGACTCGCTTTACTCATAGGTCAATGCAAACACCGTATCGGTCAACCAGCGACGGAACGACTCGTTGTCGCTATACTGCTTGAACAGCTCCGCGTCATCCTTAAGAATTGCGGTCATCACGCGAACGAGCGCCTTGTCATGCTCGATGCGGGCGTTTTGCTTGTCGGAGTGCTTGCGCGCATTCTGGTAGGCGGCGTCGACCGCGACACGAGCCGGAATCTCCTCGGTGATGAGCTTTCGCACCCGGTCAGGGTCGGTCCACGGATAGTTGCCGAATTTATCGTTAAAATCCTTGATGATGTTCGAGAGCCGGTCGAGCTTCGGTTCGGGTTTGTGTCCGCCGCCAGCGGTGGGTACCGGTTCGATCTCGGCATCCACATCGGGAAGCGTGATCCTCATGGTCGCCTGCTTCTCGACCCGGTAGCTGTCCATGTCGATCGCCTCGAGGATGCCCTTCGAAAGATCCTCTTCTTTAGGCGCCGGCAGCTTGGGCACCAGGAAGTTGAGGAAGATCGACAGCTTCTCCCATTCGGCGTTGGTGTAGGGGAGGATCGAAGACAGAAAACCATACGTCCGCAGAAACGCCTTGGCCTTGCCCTTGAAGTCGATCTGATCGTCTTCGTCGAGATCCTCCATGTAGGCGGCGACGCACGCGTCGAGGATCGGGTCGAGCTGGTCGCGGTCGGCGCCACTCAGGTAACGCCTCACCAGTTCATCCACTTGCGCCGGCGCATATACCTGATAGCCGTCAAGGTCGGCCTTAAGGTCGTGCAGCCTGTTCGGATCAGTCTCGTCCGCGAGGATGGTCGTCCGGTAGTAAGGCTCGAAGGCCTTCCGAATCGTCTCCGGGTCGTTGACGAAATCGAGGACGAAGGTGTCGTGCTTCTTAGGGTGGGCGCGATTGAGCCGTGACAGTGTCTGTACCGCTTTGACCCCGGAGAGTGCCTTGTCCACGTACATGGTGTGCAAAAGCGGCTCGTCGTAACCGGTCTGGAACTTATCGGCAACGATCAAAAACCGATATGGGTCTTGCCGGATGCGGTCGGCGATCTGGCTCGACGGAAATCCGTTGAGGCTGGCCTCGGTCACCTTGACGCCTCCGTAGTCATGTTCGCCCGAGAAGGCGACGATGGCCTGATAAGGGCTTTTGCGCTCCTTGAGGTAGCCCTGGATCGCGTGGTAGTACTGGATGGCGCGCTCGATGCTGCTCGTGACCACCATGGCCCGCGCCTGGCCGCCAATTTTGCCCTTGGCCATCACCTGCTCGTGAAAGTGGTCCACCATGATCTCCGCCTTGAGCCGAATGACGTGCTCGTGCCCCTCAACGAAGCGGCGCAGCTTCTTCTGGGCCTTTTTGACGTCGAATTCCGGGTCGTCCTCGATCTTCTTGACGAGTTTGTAGTAGCTCTTGACCGGCGTGTAATGGGCCAGCACGTCCAGGATGAACCCTTCCTGGATGGCTTGTTTCATGGTGTAACTGTGGAACGGCCGATGTTTCACCGTACCGTCGGCCTGCGGATCAGGTTCGCCGAATAACTCCAGCGTTTTGTTTTTGGGCGTGGCGGTGAAGGCGAAGTAGCTGGCGTTCGGCAAAAGCTTCCGGGCTTCCATGAGGCGGTTGATCTGGTCCTCGAAGGTCTCGTCTTCGTCCTCAGCGCCGGCCTCCGACAAAGCCACGCTCATCTTGGCCGAGGTGCGACCGCCCTGACTCGAATGCGCCTCGTCAATGATGATCGCAAAACGTCGCCCGCGGTGCTCGTTGCCGATCTCGTCGAGAATAAAGGGGAATTTCTGAAGCGTTGTGATGATGATCTTCTTTCCGCTCTCGATGAACCGACGCAAGTCGCCCGAGTGCTCGGCGTGCCCCACCGTGGCGCTCACCTGGGTAAACTGTTTGATCGTATCCCGGATCTGCCGATCGAGGATGCGCCGGTCGGTGACCACGATGATGGAATCGAAAACGGGTCTACCATCCCTCGTAAGACCGATGAGCTGGTGGGTCAGCCAAGCGATGGAGTTGGACTTGCCGCTGCCGGCGGAATGTTGGATAAGATAGCGCCGGCCCACGCCGTGCGCCCTCGCGTCCGCCAAAAGCTTGCGCACCACGTCGAGCTGGTGGTAGCGCGGGAAGATTTGGCGTCGCCGTTTCTTGCCGGTCTTCGGGTCTTTCTCCACGATGAGCTGAGCGTAGTTTTCGAGGATGTCGGTCAAGCTCTCGCGGCTGAGGATTTCCCGCCACAGGTAGTCGGTCTTGAGCCCGTGCGGATTGGGCGGATTGCCCGCGCCATCGTTCCAGCCCTTGTTGAAAGGCCAAAACCACGACGCCTTCCCCGCAAGGTGGGTGCAAAACCACACCTCGTTTTCGTCCACGGCGAAGTGCGCCACGCAGCGGCCCAGCTCGAAGAGCTTCTCGCGCGGGTTGCGGTCGCGCCTGTACTGCTCGATGGCGTCGTGCACCGTCTGTTTGGTGAGGCGGTTTTTGAGCTCGAAGGTGAACACCGGCAAGCCGTTCACAAAGAGCACCAGGTCCAGGGCCCGCTGCGTCTCGTCGCGGCTGTAGCGGAGCTGGCGCGTGACGGTAAAGCGGTTCTGCTCATACAGCGCCCGGGCTTGCGCGTTTCCCGGCGAAGGCGTACCGTAGAAAAGCTCGATGTGGTGCGGTCCGTGCTGAACCCCGTTGCGCAAGACGTCCACCACGCCGCGCTTGCTCACCTCGCCTTGGAGTCGCGCCAGAAACTTGCGCCGTGTGGGACTGTCGTGATCCAGGTCAAGCGCTTCGGCAACATCAGGCTGGGTCGAACGCAGAAAGGCCGTAAGCTGAACCAAATCGACGCAATACTCCTGATCGTAATCAGCCAGGTCGCCCGGGAGCCAACCCACACCGCCGTAAGATGCCGGCGTCTCGGCAACGAACGGCGAAGTGCCGGCAGGTCGGGGTGCGCAGTCGCTACCCGTCAGCGTTCGACAGATCAGAGTTTCGAGTCCGGCTTCGCTGGTGTCGGTGGGGGTCATCGTTCAACTTCCTCCTCAGAGAAAGTTTCTGCGGCAGCCCCATTGTCGACCGCCTCACCTCCGACTGTCTCCTCCATGTCCGTCCACTCGCCCTCCTTGGGCGATTTCTCCGGCAACTGTGCCGCCACCTCGCGCACATCTACCTTTCCGGTAACCACATCGGCGATCAAACGCGTGCGGTATTCGCGCAGAAGTTCGATTTCGCGGCGAGCGGTGGCAATGGCGGCGTCGATCTTGGTCGTCTGGGCGTCGAGGTACTCGACGATGGCGGTTTGTTCGGGCGCCGAGGGTAAGGCAACTCGTATCTCCCGCACTTCACCTTCACTGATGGCAGGTACTGGCCCGAGTTTCGCTATCGTTCCGAGGTCGATGCAGCTCATAATTAAAAACAAGAAATCTCGATCGCCGTTCCGTGCCACGCATCCCATCATGTTGTTATCAATACAACAATGACTTTCAGCGATGCGCCGTTTGTTCGTTAAGAGTGCACCGCCCACCTTAGGAAAGATAATCGTTCCCGCTGGAAACACCGTCGCCCCAAGGCTCCGTGCAACGGTCATCGAAACCGTGTTAGGACAAATACGAAGATACTTTTCGTTGCCTGGGATATTCATGTCGGAGACCTTGAAGAAAGGGATCTCCGCGTTCATATCACCTTGGTGATGAACCGGAAAGCCCGCTCCGCTCTTGAACCAGGCCAATCGCTTTAGAGGCACCACCTCCCAATGCGCCGGCACTTGGCCAAGCCACTCCACTCCGGAATCCTTGTAGGCCGGATACGGTTCGCCGGTGCGGACGTCGATCTGCCCGGTGACGGCTCGGTGGATGAGGGCCTGCTTATACTCCTCAAGCAACTTGATCCGTCTCTGGCGCGCCCGCATTACCCGTCGTATCCGCCGGTCCACGTAATCGAGGAAGCGGACGATGGCGGTTTGTTCGGGGAGGGGGGGAAGAGGAAACAGCATTGCCCCGACGAACGTCCAATCAGCCCGGGGCATTTTGGCACCGTAAGTCGAGTTGTTTACAAAATCAATGGCTGGTGCCGATCTCAAGACCACCTCCAGATAGTGGGGCGCAACAACAGGCCTTGCGCGCAAGACAAAAAACTCACCAACGCAGACGCCACTCTGTTTGGGACGAACAACCTTAGCAAGATATGGTCTGAGTTTTCCAAAAAGAACGTCCCCGACTCGGAAGCGTTTCACTTGACTGTCAAATTGTGCTTCTCCGGACGACACCAACAGTCGACCTGTCCAACTCTCAACGTGCTCTAATGCTATGTAGAGATCCTCATCGCTCTTCGTACTCGTCTGCTCATTAATATGGTCGACTGCCGTCTTAAGCCGCCGCACCTCCCAATGTTCTGGCACTTGACCCAGCCACTCCACGCCGGAGTCTTTGTACGCGGGGTAGGGTTTCAGCACCTCTATCATGACGCGGTCTCCCCATTCCCCATCTGTTTCTCGAAAGCTTGCCGCACGAGCCCCATCACGTAAGGCAGATCATCCAACCTGCTCAGGCCGACTTCGACATCTCCATTGCTCCAGCGCCCGCGATCAGATACGTCTTTGCACAGGCCGCGCGGATCGTGGACTTCGTTGAATTTCATGTTGAGCGAGAGGAGCAGGCGTTTCTTCTGCGGCACCACGTCTACAAAGTTGGTCTCGGCCTTGTAGGCCACGTAGAGCTTGAGAAACTCCTCGGTCACGCAAGGATCGAGCGCCAGCACCTCCTTGCGGAAGGCCTCGAACAGGTCTCTCGTCAGTCCGGACAAGAGGTACGGGTGGTCCTCGATGGTGTAGGTCGGCTTGGCGGTAGGTTTCTTCCGATAGCGCTCGAGCACTTCATCCGGCAGGGCAGGTGCCGGCCACACTTCGAGAGCCAGCTTGGCCAGCCGGTCGGCTCGGGCCTGGATAGCCTCCTCGTTCCATACCTCTACCTCACCCAACCCCTGATTGAGGCGCAGGGGACTCTCGCGAAAGCCACCGGGCATGTCGCGCTTTTCGGGGAAGGGCCGGTCGCTGTACTCGGAGTTGTACCCGGTAAGCGTGAGATTGCCGAGGGTATGCAGCCAGGTCTCCTGGACTTTCTTCCAGTTTGGACCAAGCGCCTTTTGCCATTCGGGCGAAAGGTTCTCGTTCTGCGGCAAGATGTGCTCAATCGTATACTCATCAACCGGCACAGGCTCCTTACGGCCGTCGTTTTCGATTCGCCTGAGCCAGTAGGAGCGGCTGCGGAAGTTGTAAAGGTCGCGCCTTTTCAGCTCGCGCTCGAACTCCTCATCGCGCGGAAAGCGCCGGTACGACGGGAGCGACAGAAAGTGCGCCTCTATGCTCTCAAGATAGCGATTCTTATCCAGTGCGCGTCGGAATGTGGCAAAGGTCTTATCGAGCGAGTTCGCCGGAATACCGCAGACAGCGCGGCGGAACACGTATGACTCGACAAGCCGCACGGCTCGGAGGAAGTCCTTTTTCGGCAGCAGACCCTGCCTGTAGTCTTCGTAAAGTTCGAGCAAGAACGGCCAGGCTACGTCCACCTTGAGTTCGCGGAGATCACGGAATGCAGCGGCCAGTTCCTTGTCCTGCTCCTGCCCGAGCGCCATGGCACAGTAATAGTTGGCGAAGCGGTGGATATCGGCCACCAAGGCGTCGACGCCTTTCTCTGCCACGTCGGGGCGGCGCGCGTACGCCTTGAAGACCTCGTAGACGTCGTCTTTTCTCGGAATTTCGCCGGTGCGCAGCGTCAGGTAGTGACGCATGAAGGCGTCAAAGTGGTTGCCGTAGGCTTCTTGACCTATGGCGCGCTCCATCTGCCGCCAGTAGTCCCTGTAGAGGCGAGTTTGATGTTCGGGCTCGAGCCCCATGAGTATAAAGTTGCGAATGAGGTCCGCCTGAGTGAGCTCGAGGCCCGTTGAGTTCATGCTCTCGAAAATGAGTTGCGGATTATCCTGACCACGGGTCAGCGCGATATCTACGATGACCAGCTTGGTGAGGCCGTGACAGAGGACGGTGAGGTCATCGCCGAGGGCAGCCACCTGTTCTTTGAAGAACTCGAAATTTTGAGCGACGCGCACCGAATGCTCCGCAGGAAGTTCCTTCTGGCATACAATGGCGTTCAAAGTGTCGCGGTCGGTCTCAGTCAAGAGCAACTTGTAGGCGCGGTCGCCTTCTTCCAGAGGATTCATCAGGTAGTAGCTGCGAATCTTCTTTGCCGAGAAGCCTTCCACCGGTTCCCGGTCGCCAACGTGCCGCGCCAAGGCTTCGAGCAGGAGCGAAATCGTGGTCAGTCGCTGTTGGCCATCGATCACCAGCAGGCGAGATTGGCTCGTGACCTGGTAGATGCCTTCCTCGATATAGACGATCGAACCCACGAAGTGCGCGGCGACATCATTGCTGGAGCCGGCACGTATGATATCGTCCCAAAGTTGCCGACACTGGCGCTCGGTCCATGAATATTGTCGCTGGTAAATGGGAATAATGAACTGCGGCGATTTCCTCAAGAAGTCAAGGAATTTCGCTTCGGTGGCCTTCATCGTTGCCCGCCTCCCAAAATCTCCTCCAACAACCCTTTCGATTCTTTCTCCACGGCCAGCAGGTCGGCGCGGATCTCCTCCAGACTGCGGAGAGCCTTGGGCTTGTAGAAGTAGCGGTTGAAGTTGATTTCGTAGCCCACCTTGACGCTTGCCGGATCGTACCAGGCATCCGGCGCATAGGGAAGGACTTCGCGGCGCAAGAACGTCTCGATGGCCGTGCGCTCGTCTTCCGGGCTTGGCAGGTAACCAGGCTGATGGCAAGCCTGGCACTCGAGGAACGGGATTTGCTCGCTGTCGCGCAACTCTTTGTCCGGTTCATACTCCACCACGCGCCGCTTGCCGCCGATGACGACCTCGAACAGCCCGCGCAGCGGATCAGGCGCCGTGCCGGGCCTGTGGATTTTTTTGATGACCGGCGGTGCATTGTCGGCACGCTCGCAGGTTTCTTTGAGCTTCTTGATCTCGGCGGCCGTGTAAGCGCGCTCGGGGTCAATACCTTTCAGGCGCAGGGGGCGTTCAACCGTCACCTTCCAGTAACCAAAGGCCGCGTTGGGGAGGATTTTAGACTGCTCGGTCTCCTCGAATTGCAGGAAGGTGTCGAGGATGCGGCGGATGTCCGCTTCGGACAGCTCGCAGTTCTTCTTGCCCAGGTTCTTGCGCAGGCTCTTGTACCACTGCGTGGCGTCAATAAGTTGCACAAGGCCTTTGCGGTGCTGGGGCTTACGATTCGTGAGCACCCAGATATACGTAGCGATGCCGGTGTTGTAAAACATGTTGAGCGGCAGGGCGACGATGGCCTCGAGCCAGTCGTTCTCGATGATCC
>JACDOI010000071.1 GCA_017656145.1 Bacillota bacterium
CCCGCCGTCTGACCCGGGACAACGGCGAGGTCTCCCACACTCCGTGCGACAGTGGCTTGACGCCATCCGATTGCCGCGGCGGGCTTGACACGAGAGGGGATCGTTTGCTACGATGAACATTGCCGATACGCCGAAGTGGTGGAACTGGCAGACGCGCTGCGTTCAGGGCGCAGTGGGCTTTACGCCCGTGTGGGTTCGAATCCCACCTTCGGCACCAGTATTCAACAAATGCCTTTGTGGCGGGCTTCGACAGGTCAGACTTGCAGGATTTGGTCACGAATTGGTCACACACCGCCGCACAGGCAAAAGAGAAGCCCCCCGGCTCAGGGTGCGGGGGCGACGACAGGGCCGCTTCGCAAGCGGTCCTTTTGTTATCCGTGCAGCAACCGTCCCATGCTTGCGGCCATGTCGTTCGCGCGGTGTGGATGGCGTCGAGCTCGTTTTCGACCACCGACCAGGATTCCCCGGCGGCCATAAGGCGGACCGAATCGATTTCGAGGAGTACTCCTCGAAAGGTTTCCCGCCGTCGCCGAATGTCACCTCGGTTGGCGAATGTTTCCAGGGTGCACCTCGACGAACTGCTGAGCCACCAACGAGAACGCCCGCGGCGCGTTCTGGCACCAGCTCCCGTCCTCGACCGTTGCTGCCTATTCCTTCCAATGCATTCGAAGGTAATAGAGGATCCCCGCGGATGCTCCCCGGCAGCGCCGGAACAGCGCCGCCACGGCGACGGTGCCCACCGCGGCGCAGATGCTCACCTGCGCTGCAAGCCCCACCTCCGTAGTTGCGTACAGGACGGCCATGGCCAACACCATGGCCAGCGCGGCTACGGTGTATGCCACAAGCCAGGTCACCAGCCAATCGCCGTCACCGGGCTTTTCAAACGTCCACCCGCAACGGGGGCACGAGCCGTTTGGGCGACCCTGGGTGTACAGACTGCCTTTGCCGCACGCAGGACAGCGCAGCCGCAGGCCAGCTTGCACCGCCTGCCAAAATTCCGCCACGGAACGGGTTCCCTCCCATCGGGCATGAACCCCCGGCCGCCCGACCCGGTTCCGGTGCGACGGGGGACGTTCCGACCGTTCGCTCCTGGCCGGGAGAATCCTGCCGGCCCGGGCATTTCCCTCCCCGCTCCAGCATACACGTAAGCGCACGCCGGGGTACGAAGCCCGGGCAAGTTCCAAAATCCGCAAACCAGCCGGCGGTGAGATGATGATCCTGTTCGCCGTCCTCCACCGCGCCCCGGTTTTGCGTAGAGGCCTGCTTGCCGCGGTTTGGGGATGGCTCGCAGTCGACCTCGCGGTCCGGGCGCTCTCGGGTCCGGGCGGGCTAACGGTCATCTCCCCACCCTTGGAGCATGACCGGGGTCGCCTGCCGATCTACGGTGAGATCGAGCTGCAGGCCCCCAAACCCGCGGTGCGGGCGCGAGTGGAGGTGACTGACCAAACAAGCGGGCATCCGGTTCCTGGCCGGACGGCGGTCGCCGGAGTAACCGTCCGGTTCATCCCCGACGGCATCCTGCCCGCGGACCGGGAGCTTTCGGTGCGGGCCGAGGTGTGGCTCTCCGAGGACCAGGAGCCGTCCCGCATCGAGTTCACCGCCGTCGCGGAAGGAATGGGTGACCGGCTGTGGGTGGACGTACGGCTCTCTGTTCCCCAACGCGTCGTCGTCTACCGGGGGGAGACGGCGGTCCGGCGCATGGTAGCATCGGCGGGGCTTCCGGGCCAGGAGACGCCTAAGGGCGTATACCGCCTCCAAAACCGGGGAGAGCAATTCTTTTCCTGGCGATACCGTCAAGGCGGGTACTACTGGGTCCGGTTCCTCGGGAACTACTTGTTCCACTCGGTTCCTTTCGACGAACAAGGGCGGCTGCTGACCGAGGAGGAGGCCAAGCTGGGCTGTCCTGCAAGCCACGGTTGCGTCCGCCTTTCCCTGGACGACGCCCGCTGGTTTTACGACAACGTTCCGGACGGCACCCTGGTTGTCGTCCGCGAGTAGGGGGCGGTGGAATGATAAACGCCGTCTGGGCCAGCATGATCCTGTGCGGCATCGCCTTCGCGGTCGCCCGGGGCGACGCCGGAATGATCACCGCCACTATTTTCGGGCAGGCCGCCAACGGGTTGGCCGCCGCGCTGAACCTGCTGGCCATCATCGCCGTTTGGTTCGGACTGAGCCGCATCGCCGAACGCTCCGGCCTTTTGGCCGGCCTGGCGCGCGCCATCGCGCCGTTGTTGCGCCCTCTGTTTCCCGAGCTGCCCAAGGGCCATCCGGCATTTAGCGCCATGGCCATGAACCTGGCGGCCAATGTCTTGGGGTTGGCCAACGCGGCCACCCCGTTCGGGCTGCAAGCCATGAAGCAGCTGCAAGAGCTCAACCCACGGCCGGACACGGCGACGCCTGCCATGATCACGTTTCTCGCGCTCAACAGCGCGTGCGCCACCATCTTGCCTGCCACCGCGATCGCCCTCCGAGCCCAGGCCGGGGCCGCGGACCCGAACCTCATCATCGTTCCCGCCGCTCTTTCCTCGGGCGCGGCCATGGTCGGCGTCATCCTCATCGATCGCTGGCTCAGGGCCGCTCGACGGAGGTAGGCCAAGAATGGCGTCCATCGGGGCCTGGATCTTGCCGGCATTGGTGGCCTTGACCATCCTTGTCGCCTGGCGGCGGGGCGTCCCCATGTATGACGAGTTTGTCGATGGTGCCGCCGAAGGTTTGCGGTTGGGCCTGCGGCTAATCCCGCTCATTATCGGCATCTACATCGCCATCGGCCTGTTTCGGGAATCGGGAGCGCTGGACTGGTTGGGCCGCGCGGCCGCTCCCGTCCTCGCGCATGCGGGATTCCCCCCGGAAATTCTCCCGTTAATGATCATCCGTCCGTTCTCCAACGCAGCCGCCATGGGCGTCATCGCCGAGCTGTTGGCGGAACACGGCCCCGACTCGTTCATCGGCCTCCTCGCGTCGATCATGCAGGGCAGCTCCGAGACGACATTCTACGTCGCGACGCTGTATCTAGGTTCCGCAGGTGTGCGCCGTCCGCTCCACACGGTGCACCTGTGCCTTCTGGGCGACTTGATCGGATACGTGGCGGCGCTCTGGATTACCAGCTCGCTCGCCTGACTAAACGGCAATCGGGGCCGGCACAATATTGAAACCACATGGAAACCGTGGCTGGGAGAGACGCTCTATGAACCGCGGGTGGATCTGGGGACTGGCCGGAATCCTGCTCGGAACAGCCCTGGGTTTCCTTCTGATGCAAGGGCAGCTGGGACGGGCCGGCGCGGGGAATGGGCAACCGTCTTCCGACACCGGACCGGCTGACGTTTCCTCAGAAGAGCGAGAGCTTGAGGCGTTGCGGTTGGCGGTAACCGGAACCGAGGGGCGCTTGGTGGAAACCCAGCTCACCCCCGACGGCTGGATCCTGGACATCGAAGCGGAAGCCAGCGGGCTTGAGCTTGAACGCCTGGAAGAAACGGCCTGCAAGATGTTCAAAGAAGTAGCCCGCACCGGTGCCCAGGTAGCCAGCGCCTCGCTTTTGTTTTTCACCGACCAGCTCAAAGACGTCTACGGCCATCCGATCAAAGGCGTCCCGGTGGCCCGCATTCGCCTTAATGGTTCCGTCTTTACCCGGATCAACTGGGACGGGTTTGACCCCCGCAACTTCTACCGGGTGGCCGACGAGTACTGGCTTCACGACCGGCTGAAGTCCCAGTTCAACCGCCGCCGGGAGAGCGACGAAGCACAAGGCGGGCCGCAAGGCGGTTCCGAAGTCGGGACAATCCAGAGCGAAGGCGGGGCGGGCCAGGGCGGAGGCGGCGGGCACAGCTCGCAAGGAGCCGACGCCTAGGGCATCAGAAGCATGAGGGAGTGGAACGGACAGAAGGGTTTTTTGTTTTAGGTCTAGACCTTTCGGTCAAGACGGCGCGAGCGAGGGAGCGGGCAGAAGCCTCCGGGTCATGGGCGGCAAACACGGCGGAGACGACCGCTACACCTTGCGCCCCAGCCCGGATGACGCCCGCGGCGTTCGCCGCGTCAACCCCGCCGATGCCGACCACCGGCACGTCTACGGATCGGGCGATTTCCGCAAGGCGCCCGATGCCGATGACCGGCCCCGCGTCAGGTTTGGTGGTCGTCCCGAATACGTCGCCGACACCGAGATAGTCGGCTCCCTGGTCCGCCGCCCGGCGGGCGACGGCGACGGAGTCCGCGGACGCGCCGATGAGGAACCCAGGGCCGGCCACCCGGTCCGCGATGCGGCGGGCGGCGTCTATGGGCAAATCGTCCTCGCCCAAGTGCACGCCGTCGGCACCCAGCGCCAGCGCCACGTCCAATCGGTCATTGACCAAAAGCGGCACTCGGGCCCGGCGGGTAACGTCCAAGAGCTCCCGCCCCAGTTCGACCAAAGCCCGGGTGCTGAAATCTTTCGCCCGCAGTTGAACGCAGGTGACGCCGCCGGCGATAGCCCGGGCGACCACATCCTGCACGGTGCGGCCCCGGCGGGCAGCCAGAGCCGGATCCGTTATGAGATAGACGGCCAGCGCATCGACTAGGCGCGCTTTATGAACCGGCACCGTCAGAAACCTCCCCGCGGTCCGCCGGTGTGGCGTCGGCCAGCCGGCGGGTCAGCGCCGGCGGGACCACCCAGTGTCCCGTGGGGCCGTGACCCCGGCCAAGTCGCGGTGCCGCGGCGATGGCCCGGGTGACGAAATGCTTCGCCTCGATCACCGCCCGACGCCGGGTCCATCCCCGGGCGAGGCCTGCCGCGATGGCCGCGGCGAACGTGCAACCGGTGCCGTGGGTGTGCCGGCTGATGAAGAGCGGACCGTCCATGTACCATAACTTCCCGTCTTCCCACACCACATCCACCGCCCGCCTGCGCGGGTCAACGCCCCGGGCCCCGGCGGGCACCCCGATCCGCACCGCCCCCCGGGGTACCGGACCGGTAAGGGTCCGGTGTCCCCCTTTCACCACAACCACAGCCGGTCCCCGGTCTGCGAGCTCTCGGGCCGCGGCCTCCATGTCCGAGATCGTCCGGATTGGGGCTCCCAAAAGCCGCTCGGCCTCAGGTACGTTGGGCGTGATGCACTCGGCCACGGGCAAAAGCAGTTCAGTCAGCGCTGCCACGGCTCCGTCGTCGAGGAGTGGATCCCCGGACTTGGACATCATCACCGGGTCGACGACAAGCCGCAGCGGCCCATGGGCCGCGAGGCGCCCGGCCACGGCCCGCACGATGGCGGTGTTGGCCAGCATGCCTGTCTTGACCGCATCGGCGCCGATGTCGGACAGCACCGAGTCGAGCTGAGCCTCTACCATGTCGGGGGAGACCGCCTCCACCGCCTGAACCCCCAGCGTGTTTTGGGCGGTGATGCCAGTAATGACGCTCATGCCGTACACCCGGTACGCGGCAAACGTTTTCAGATCGGCCTGAATTCCCGCACCGCCGCCGCTGTCGGACCCGGCGACGGTCAACGCCCGGCCCGGCCGCCGGACCGCCATCACAACCCCTCCCTTATGCCCATCAACTCAGCAGTGCGCCGCACCACGTCGTAGTCTTCGTCCCGGGCCCGGACGACACCGTCGATCCGGTACAGTTCCTGCAGCACCCGCCGGCCCTCGTCGGTTGCAGCTATGCGCTCAAACGCTCGGATGATCGCTTCCGCGAGTTCAGGAGGCAATCCCGGCCGGGCTGTGATAGTGTCGTACGGGATGTCGTCGGTGACTGCCAGCTTCCGCAGGCGCTCGTCGATGTCGGGATACTCATCCGAAAAGAGCAGGATGTGGGCGTCCTCAAAGGTGGCACCGGCGTCCGCATCGCCCATGAGTACGGCCTGGACGACTGCATCGTGCTGACCCAGGGAGACAGCTAACAAGTCCCGCTCTGGGTCGATGCCGTGCTGCTTCAGAAACGCCGCGGGGTATAGATACCCTGAGCTGGACCCGTAGTCGCCGAACGCGAACGTCCGCCCCCGCAAGTCTTCCAGCGTCCGGATGGGGCTGTCGGAGCGCACGATGATCTGCGACCGGTAGTGGGTGTTGCCGTTGCGGACAACGGTGAGGAGCACCTGGGCACCGTGGCGTTCCCGGGCCAGCACGTAGGTGAACGCGCTTAAGAATGTGACGTCCACCCGGCCAGTGCCCATGGCCTCGACTAGCGCGGTGTAGTTGGGCGAAAAGAATCCCCGAACCGGCCGGCCCAGTTCCCGGGAGAGCATCTGCACCAGCGGCTCGGCGGAGAATTGCAAGTTCGCCACGTTGTAATACGGCACAAACCCAAGGACGACCTCGGTGTCTGGCCCGGCCGCCTGCTCGGCTCTTGATGCGGCTGCGGCCGACAGCGCGGCCAGCACGGCGAAGCACACAGCGAACGCCAAGCGGCCCTTCACATCCCGAACCCCCTTCCGGATTCCGCGGGTAGGCGGCCCGGGATGGAAGGCGCAACGCAAAAGCCGCCCAAAAGCGGAGCGGCCCCTTCCATCTGGCCGGCCTGCACCGGCCAGCAACGGTCCACGTTCCCTCCGCTGGTATGACCCAGTTCAGGTTCGAAGGGTTGGGGTTACAGGAACCCCTCTCAGCCCGGAGCGGGCACCCCCCGTGGAATCCTTTGCAATTGTCCTGTGCTTTAACTGTACGGGACAAAGAGGCGGATGTCAACAGGCCCGCGCCGGCCTCGCGGGCGCCGGCGCGGTCGCGATTCATCAACCGGTGAATGGAGACTCATACGAGTTTGGGCCGTAGGACGCCCCGGGCCCGCTGCCCGCGCGCGGAGATGAGCCGTACGCGTACTGACCGTACCCCTCCGGCATCTGGGGTTGGAACGGCCCGTACCCTTGAGCCGGCTGCGGTTGATGGGCCGGGCGGACCGGATGGCTCTGATATGCCGGCTCCATGGCTCCGGCAGGCCGCTCGGCGCTTTGCCGCCAAAGCGACGCGATCTGGTAAGCCAGGTTTCGGTCGGCCTGGGGCGTTTCGTACCAGCCCCGCTGGTGCACAGTCTGGAACAGTTGCTGGTGGAATCGCTCCTGGTCCTGCTGGAGCTGGTGCAGCGCCGCGCGAAGCTGCGGGTGCGTGCACTCGAGCTCCGCCATACCGTATGCCATGCAAAGATGTTTTTCGGACAAGAGCATGTCGGTCAAAAGCTCGCGATCGCTCATGGCGGCCGCCTGCATTGGACTCATGGCAGTCCTCCTCCATGCAAGACTGGGCCTTCGCGCAACCTCCGACGAGGCTTGGGCCCATCGCGGGTTACGCAAGGGACTGAAGCTGGCTGATCAAGGTCTGCATATGCTGCTGGTGCTGCTGTTCCGACTGGTGCAACAGCTGCTTGATCTGCGGGTCCTGAGCGTACTGAGCGTACATCCGGCACTTGTGCCGCGCGAGCTCTTCGGCCCGCAACAGCTCATGCACTTGCAAAAGTTCCATCTGCGTCAGCTGGGCCACCGTCTCACCTCCCTGGGATTTCCGGCCGTTAGTCTTCCCCGGTTCCCCGGACCCAAACCGCCCTGCGGGCGCTGCTCCGCGGTCGCAGAAGCTTTGAGCTTGCTGCGGGACGAAAGTGACCCAAGCCGCCCATGGGCAGTCGCCGCGGCCCCGTTGGACGAAAAGGCATCGCCGCGGCATAATGGATTCATGAGACGGTTCCCCATCGATCCGGACTACATCATCTTCGCGCTGCTGGTCGCGCCATTGCCCGTCATCGCCTCGCTGGAGGTGGCCAGCTGGGTTCGGCTGTTGCTCCTGCTGCCCGTGGTGCTGTTGCAGGCGCTGTTTGTCTGGAATGGGCTGCGGCGGGGCAAGCCCCGCCCCAGCCCCCCGACCCGTTCCGCCACGCGGGTCGAGGGATGGGCATCAAAGCCGCCCGCGCCGCCGCGATCACCGCCCTTGGAGCGGGTGCGCCAGGTAGTCCGACTTCCATATGAACGACTTTGTGGCCGGCGCTTTCCCGCTCGATCGCGGCGCGCATGACCTCCATCACCAGAAA
>JACDOI010000072.1 GCA_017656145.1 Bacillota bacterium
TGTTAGGACGGTGAGGTCTTCTTTCTTTCCATCCCCTTCCATCCCCTGTGCTACAATAACGTTACACGATCCACGACCCCACCAGACACCGTTCACCCTGGAGCTCGCGCAGGTTTTTTTACGTTGGCCGTGGACTTGCGGAGCTTGCCGAGAAGAGGCCTGCTTCCTGACAGATTGGATGAGACAGTGGGAAACGGGAGCAACGCGGCTATTTCGAGCTGAGCCCTGTTGATTTGCGAGGGCAAACAGATGGGGATACCGTCGATCGCGACGTAACCGTTGTCGATCCGTCCATCGTTGTCCCGCCTGGACTAACTGTCCGCGCCATTTCAAGTACCTCTCGGGCGGCCAACAGCTTGCCCTGTGCGACAAATGCCTTCGCAGCCACCGTGTATGCCGGCAGAATCGACGGGTTGATAGCGAGGCAAGCCATGGCGTGCTCAAGTGCCTCTTCCGCATTCCCCCTCTCCAGAAACATCTCTGCCAGGTTGAGATGCGCCTTCTCCCGGCATGCCGACCGATTCGTTTCATACGTCGACGGTCGGGTGCTCGCGGCAATCGCCTGACCGAAAGAACCAACAGCGTCATCCAGGCGGGAAAGGTTCCGCTCAATCACCCCCCGCAAAAACCACAGGTCCGCGTAATCGGGGTAATCTGACAGTGCTTCTACAACCAGGCGGTACCCGTCGACGTGACGGCCTATCTGGTTGAGAGCAGCGATATAGTTTCGAAGCAAGCGAGGCCTGTAGGCGGCCTTGGAGGGACAATACCGAAACGACTGCTCATAATGCTGGGCGGCAAGCTCAAACTGGTTTTCAACGTAATACTCCGTGCCCAGTTCGAATAGGGCCTTTGGGTCGTGGGGACTGTGGGCAAGAGCCTTCTGCAACAAGGTTACGTTGCGCGCATGGCGCTGCGCGCGCTTTTCGTTATCCTGGCGATAGCCCGAATGAAGAAACTTAATGTCGGATATGTACACCCGGCCGCCGCCGGCCTGGATGCTTGGGGTAACATCCTCATGAATGATCCCTGTGTAGCGGTAGCGACGGTCAGTGCGAAGAATACGAACCGAGTGTCCCACCATTACTTCTGTTGCCGGCGGAGTCCCCAGGATATTGTGAATCTCGACGCTCACCGCGTCGGCACGAGTATTTTGGAGCAGCTCCACGAGCCTGTTTCTGTCTGAAGGATGCAACTCCTCGTCGGCGTCGATGACAAGGGTCCATTCCTCGTCCACCTGTTCAAGAGCAAAGTTGCGGGCAGCGCTAAAGTCTCCTTGCCAGGGAAACTCGAAGACACGCGCTTCAAACGACCGGGCGACCGCAGTCGTTCCGTCCGTCGACCCAGTATCGACAACGACAAGATCATCGGCGATCTCTTGAACGCTCTTGAGACAACGCGCCAGTGTCGTCTCTTCATTCCGCACGATCATGCAGACTGCTATCAAGCTCGATCTCGCCCCTCGCTTTGTACGGTTTGTACGGCCTGCCGGTAGGCTACTTCGAGATACAAATCAGCAAGTCGCCGTTCCGCTTCAGCAGATCCCCGCTCCGCGGCCCGCAGGTACGCGCCTTCCGCTTCTTCCATCCGTCCGTTTTCCCGCATGATATCTCCCAAAATCAGGTAGTCTGCGGTCGGAAGCGCGAAAGCTCGCTCTTCAACAAGGGAAGCATACGCCGCCAGCGCATGCTCAAGGAAACCAATCTTGTGCCAGGCTCTGGCGCCGAGCAAGGAATGAATTGGACCCGGCTTGTCCACCGAATCCATCCGGCGCAACGATTCGACGAATTCACCGTTCACCTGAAGTACGTACGCTGCGACGCTGTCGTCGTCCATCATCATGGGCAGAAGCGTCTCATCGCCAGCCTTGGCTCCGACGTTCGCGTCGCTCAGCCACTGCCTCGCCTGCTCATACATTCCGAGTCGCACCAGTGCACAACCGAACACGGGCAGCTCCGGGTTGCCCCATTCGAGGACCTTCTCAAACTGTCCTCCGACGTACCACGTCTCCGTTAGCATATCCATCAGACCAGGTGATGCCCCCTGATCAGACCAATGGCCCTCCAGTGCAGCCGTGTATTGCTGAAGGAGTTTCGTCCGGCTCCCGCCATAGCGCTCTCGGCCTCCACTGGCTACGACCTCGACAATCTGTTGCGCTTTCTCCAGCCAAGTCCCGGTATGCGACCCGCGAAGGAGCGTCTCGGCCGGACGACCTGTCTGCGCTAAGATCTCCTCGATGGCGGATACAAAGCGATCGGGTCCGTTCGCAACACGTACCCAAGGACTGTTGAAAAGGAGAAGATCGGGCATCAAGGTGGCTACCACGGGCAGCCCGGAGGCGAGGTATTCATGAATTTTCACAGGATTAACCGCCCATACAAGTTGCCCCTGTTTAAAGGGGATGAGACCTACGTCGCAATAGCGGGTAAACATGGGCAGCTCGACGTAGGGACGCTTTCCCATCCAGTGGATGTTAGGGCGCTTCGGAAGACGGCTCTCGGGAATTTCCGAAGGGCCGACCATGATGATGGACCATTCAGGACGCATGCGCGCTACCGAGTCAATTAACTGCAAGTCAACCCACTCACTAACGTAACCGACAAACAACAAACGCGGGGAAGGAATATGAGAAAGCTCGGGTGACTCCGGCAAGGGAACGCGATAATCCGCTATGTTGACCGCATTTGAAATGTATTCCACGTTCTCGTTGAGCCGCCGCATTTTGACCCATAGCGGCATCGAACTGGCAAGGACGAGATCCGCAGTGGACGCGAGACGAATCTCCCAATCCTTTACTTGATCGGGAGTACCAGGAAACACTTCCCAATCATCGATGCAATCGTAGACAAGCAAGCGATCAGCCAGGAACGAGCCGTTTAAGTATGGCGCCCAGCTGGGATGGGTAAACAGCCAGGGACTCTCAGGCCATAGACGGGCCAACTGCTCGAGGAGCGCGGTGACGGAATCTTGATTCCAAGACGGAGAAAGCCAAAGTCCCTGCTCTATCGTTCGAAAGGTTATACTCGCTTTCGATGAACCTTCTTGCGATGGAGCTTCGATAAAGACGACGGGCCAACCCAACGAAGCCAAGGCTCGACCCAAATGATGCGGACGCTGGCGCAAATACTTCCAGGTATTGTCACCTCGAAGAAGCGTAAATATGATAAAAGGAGGCCTGTCAAATTGCGGTGGCGAGTCGATGGTATACACTCCTCTCACTCCCATTCGGTGCGTCAAACCAAAGAGGAGGGCTCGCGAAAGAGCCCTCCCTCGGTTCTTGCCCGTTGGGTTACCCCAGCAGCTGAAGCACCGACTGCGGAGCCAAGTTCGCCTGGGCCAGCATGGCTGTCGAAGCCTGCTGCAGGATCTGGTACTTGGTAAAGTTCATCATCTCGGCGGCCATGTCGACATCGCGGATGCGCGACTCGGCGGCCTGCAAATTCTCAGCCGCGTTGTTGAGATTGGCAATGGTATGCTCGAGGCGGTTCTGCCACGCACCAAGCTGTGCGCGTTCAGAAGACAGAGTGGCGATGGCAGAATCGATCGTCGTGATCGCGCTGTCGGCGCCAGTCTGAGTGGAGATATCGACTCCATCGACACCGAGGCCGTTCGCACTCATGTCACCGATCGAAACGCTAAGCGACTGGCCCGCGTTGGCGCCGATGTGAATGCTGCCGCTGAAGGTGCCGTCGAGCAGCTTCTGCGTATTGAACTCCGTGTCGCTCGCGATCCGATCAAGCTCTTCAATGAGCTGAGTGATCTCCTTCTGGAGCTCTGAGCGATCCGCGTCGGTGTTGGTATCGTTGGCAGACTGGACCGCAAGCTCCCGCATCCGCTGCAGGATGGCGTGACTCTCATTGAGAGCGCCCTCGGCCGTCTGGATAAGAGAAATACCGTCTTGGGCGTTCTTCGCCGCCATCCTCAGGCCCCGGATCTGTCCCCTCATCTTCTCCGAGATGGCCAGACCCGCGGCGTCGTCCCCGGCCCGGTTGATGCGCAGACCCGAGGAAAGCTTCTCCATCGCCTTCGAAGCGGCGTCAGTGTTGATCGCCAACTGCCGATGGGCGTTCAACGCCATGATGTTGTTGTTGATGCGCATCGATGCATCCTCCTTGATGGTCTGGGTTCCAGTCGTCGTGACCGGAGCCGGCCCGCCCGCCCGTCGGCGATTGAGAAAGTGCGGTAACACCTCCTTCCCCGCCGAACCGGCCTCCGTGCCGGTGAGCGTTACGCGGCAGGCCGCCTGCTTCTAATTTCGTCAGAACGCGAAGGGAACTTTACCCTCTGCGGCGATCGGCTAACCCTCAACCCGCGCGGGCTCCATTCCGAAGTATCCAGTAGATGCACCGGCGCGTTCGGCTTCGGCCGTTAGTCGGAAAGGACGGGCGCTTGTTCCGATGGCCCTGACCCCGGTATCCGTTACGATCCAAACGGCTCTTCCGAGGCTCCATGTGAAAACGACGCTGCCCAGCGTGCGCGTCGACCCAAGCCGCGCCCTCGCGGACATTGGCCTCAAGCCCATCGGGCAGATCGCCGCCGAGTCGGCCAGCAAGGCGCGGATCATCGGGCTGGAAGCCATCCGGCAAATCGCCCGGGAAGGCGATCGGATGGCCCGGATTGAGACGGGGGAAAATGCCGTTCCGGCCATCGCCAAAGAGAAGGGATACCGCGAGAAGCAGATCAACATCGACTCCGCACCCAAGCACCGGGTGGCGGTGGCTGTCGAAACAGGCAACGTGTCCGTTCAGCTCGCGCCCGGCAAAGTACAAGTGGACGTCGCCTTTGAGTCGGCCAAAGGCCGACGGCTGGACGTGTCGGTTTAAGGGCTATCGGGCGTTTTCGGCGTCGTCGGGGGCGGAGAAGAAGCCGGCTCGCGCGTTTCAACCCCTTCCCCCTTGCGACCGGGCCCCCGGGGCTTGCGCAGCGCCTGGTCGAGCGCGGACAGATCCAGAGTTTCCTTGATGGCCGCCCGGCGGTTTTCCTCCTGGATTTCCCGGTAGACCTCTTCCCGGTGAACGGGGATGTGCCGGGGCGCATCGATCCCCAGCTTCACCTGATCGCCGCGGACGTCCACCACCGTAATCTTGACGTCGTCGCCGATCATGATGCTTTCATCGCGCTTGCGGGTGAGCACCAGCATGGACCGTGTCCCTCCCTGGACGCCCCGCCTGGCTACCCGTCCTGCCCGCGGCCCGCTCGTGCCTCAAGTTCCGCCAGAACCCGGTGGCGCACCCCGTAGGGGCCGTCGGGCAACACCACCTGGCGGCCCAGCCGCTTGCGGGCGTTGATCACCACCGGCGCCTGCAGGTTGGCCGTCATCTCTTCGGGACGGCCCGGCGGTACGGTGACGATAGCGAACACCACCGCCTCTTCCCCGCTTTCCAGCTCCAGCTCGGCCACTTGTTCCGGTGCCACCTCCACCCGGTAGTCGGGGCGGAAGGTGCGCGGGTCGATCAGGACAAACGCCACCGCAGGGTCATCGACTCCCTGCAGTATATGAAACGCGCTGCCCGGGCTATGCTCCAGCAGCAAGTACCGGCGAACGTGCTCAAACCCCAGTATGCCCGAAGGGAAGACGATGACGTCATCGTCCTTCACCTCGAGCTCGCCAAAGCGGGACGTGCTCAGGCGCATGGTCCATCGTTCCTTTCGAGGCGTCCTCTTCCTTTCGGGAATGTTCGCTTCAGGCGCGCAAAACGCTGCTGGGATATCATGGCAAACGCGCAAAAAGGCGCGGAAAAGCCGGAGCCGAACCGAGCCCCGGCTTACCGCCTCCTGCGTTAGCGCAAAAAGTCGATGAGCGACGGCTGGATGATCCGGGCGCCCGCGGCCAAAGCCGCCCGGTACGCGTTTTCCGACGTCTTGAGGTCGATGATGACGCGGGCGATGTCAGCGTCCTCCGTATTGGACAAAAGCTGCTCGAAGTTGAGTTCCATCTCATCAAGCCGCGCCCGGGCCAGCTCGAGCCGGTTGGCCCTGGCCCCGACGTCGGCCCGGGCCCTGAGAAGTCCGTCAAGGGCCGCTTCCAGATCCCCCAGCACTTGACCGCCGACCGCGTCCCCGTCTCCGGACCGCAAGTTGTCCCGCAAGTCGATGAGAGACTGGAGAATCGGGTCGAATACGGCGTCCCCCGGCAAGTTGACCGCGACAGTCACACCGTCCCCGATCTCGTACTCCCGCAACCCCGTGTCGCCGGCGTAGGCCGGCGCGGCCGTAATCGTCCCTGAGCCGGCCGCGTAGGGCGGGGTCTGCGTCTTGTGCCCGGCGAAGATGTATAAGCCCGCGTGGGTCGTGTTGGCGATGGCGATCATATGGTGCAGCAGCTGGTCCACTTCTTGCGCCAGCGCTTCCCGGGCATCCAGCGGCATCGTATCGTTGGCGCCGTACACGGCCAGCTCTTTGGCCCGCTGCAACACCTCGCCCGCCTCCGCGAGGGCCGAGTCGGTAGCTTCCAACCACGAGACGGCCGCATCCAAGTTGGCCCGGTGCTGTCGGGTGTGCACTAAGCTTGTGTGCAGCCGCATGCTGATGCTGGTGGCGGCCGGATCGTCGGAAGCCCGCCGCAGCCGCTTGCCCGATGAGAGCTGGTGATGCAGGTCTTCCATCCGCCGCAGGTGGGCGTTGAGGTTCGCCAAAAGGCCCTGGGCGA
Organism: Bacillota bacterium; assembly: GCA_017656145.1. GTDB lineage: Bacteria > Bacillota > Limnochordia > Limnochordales > ZCTH02-B6 > JACDOI01. The sequence continues at coordinate 6,650 of JACDOI010000072.1, forward strand.
TCATGTTGCTGGTGACCCGCATGTCCGACTCCCTCCTGTTGTTTCCCCTCAATCAGACCAAGGCGCACCCGCCCGGGTGTCCGGCCCGGCCGCCGGCCGCCGCCAAACCCGGCTCAAACGTCCCGAGCTCGGTCAGCGTGCGTCCGGCGCAGGATCAGCCAACGGCTCAAATGATCAGCGCCCGACCAGGCCCATGCGGTTGATAATCGTCTCCAGCGCCTCGTCCATGGTCGTGACGAGCCGGGCCGCGGCGGCGTAGGCTTGCTGAAACCGCACCATGTCCACCATTTCCTCATCCAAGGAAACCCCGGACACCGACTCCCGCCGGGCGTTCAAGTGGTCCACCAGGGCC
>JACDOI010000073.1 GCA_017656145.1 Bacillota bacterium
CACACACCCCACCTCCCCCCGCCCCCCGGCCGCCCCCGGCGGGCCCCCCCCCCCCCCCCCCCCCCCCGGCGGGGGGGGGGGGCCGCCCCCCGCCCGTCTCACTCCAAGCCGATGGCCGGCTTTGGGTGTTTCCCTTTTTCGAGCACCCGCTCCTCCCGCTCGTCGGACACCGCCGGCTTCCCGGGCCGGCCCGGCTCGACCCCGGCCGGATTCGCCTCCGTCGCCTGAGCGGCCGGCTCCTCCACCGCCGCTTGAGCTTCCTCGGCAGCCTCTTTCTTGACCTGTTCCTCTTCTCCGATGACGGCCAGGAACTCGGCCCGGGTCAGCGTCTCCCGATCGATGAGCGCCTCGCCCACCGCCACCAGCTGGTCCCAATGCTCCTGCAACACCTGGCGGGCGGTCCGGTGAGCCTCGTCGATGATGGACCGAACTTCCTGATCGATGGCCGCGGCCACCTCTTCGCTGTAGTTGCGGTCCCTGGCGATATCGCGGCCGAGGAAGATGTTTTCCTCCGCGGGGCGGCCGAACGCCTGGGGGCCAAGCCGCTGGCTCATGCCCCACTCCATGACCATTTTCCGGGCCAGACGAGTGACTTCCTCCAGATCGCCCTTGGCCCCGGTGCTGACCTCGTTGAACTTCAGCTCCTCCGCGGCCCGCCCGCCCAGCGCGGCCGCCAGCTCATCCAAAAGCTCCGAACGGGTCATCAAGTACGCCCGCTCTTCCCGGGGCAGAAACTGGGTGTAGCCGCCGGCCATGCCCCGGCCGATGATGGTCACCTTGTGCACCGGGTTCGCATGGGGGAGGTAATGGGCGACCAGGGCGTGCCCCGCCTCATGGTATGCGTAAACCTCTTTGACCCGGGGGGTGAGCACCCGCCCCTTGCGCTCCGGTCCCAGGACGACCCGGTCGATGGCCTCTTCCAGGTCGGCCATGGTGATCTCCTTGCGGTTGCGCCGGGCGGCCAAGATGGCGCCTTCGTTCATGACGCTCTCAAGGTCCGCTCCGGAAAAGCCGGGCGTCCGCCGGGCGATCACCTTCAGGTCCACGTCCTTGGCCAAAGGCTTGTTGCGGGCGTGCACCTTGAGGATGGCCTCCCGCCCGGCGATGTCGGGCCGGTCCACCACGATCTTCCGGTCGAACCGCCCGGGCCGCAAAAGGGCCGGGTCGAGAACATCGGGCCGGTTGGTGGCGGCCATCACGATGATCCCCGTGTTGGGCTCAAACCCGTCCATCTCGACCAGCATCTGGTTGAGCGTCTGCTCCCGCTCGTCGTGGCCGCCGCCGAGGCCCGCTCCCCGCTGGCGGCCGACCGCGTCCAGCTCGTCGATGAACACGATGCACGGTGCGTTCTTCTTGGCCGTGTCGAACAAGTCCCGGACCCGGGAGGCGCCGACGCCGACGAACATCTCCACGAAGTCAGACCCGCTGATGCTGAAGAAGGGCACGCCGGCCTCGCCGGCCCCGGCCCGGGCCAAGAGCGTCTTGCCCGTGCCCGGCGGGCCCACCAGCAGAACCCCCTTAGGGACCTTCGCGCCCAGCTCGGCAAACCGCTTGGGGTGCTTGAGAAACTCGACGATCTCGATCAGTTCTTCCTTGGCCTCATTCAAACCGGCCACGTCGTCAAAGCGGACCTTGGTCCGTTCCTCGGTGTGGAGCTTGGCGCGGCTTTTGCCGAACGACATGGCCCGGTTGCTGCCGCCCTGCATCTGATTGATGATGAACAGCCACAACACAATGAAGATCCCGACGGTCAACAGGTGCGGCAAAAGCGACATCCAAAAAGGCGGCTGGGGTTCCCGCTGGGCGCTGACTTGAACGCCCCGCTCGATAAGCATGGAGCCCAGGTTGGTGGTGCCCACCGGGACGAAGGTGGTGAACAGCGTCCCGTCCCGCAGCTCGCCTTCCACGAGCTGCTCTCCGATCATGGTCACCGACGCGATGCGGTTTTGCTCGACCCACTGCATGAACTGAGAGAACGTGATCTCCTCACGCCTCTCTTGGGTGGGATACAAGCTGCTGACGATCGAAACGGCGATGATGGCGATCAGCAGGTAAAGGCTAATCCCCCTCAGGAATCGATTCAAAAGAGAACCTCCCCTCGCCTTGCCGCAAAAACAAAACGCGCCCCCAACACCCTTTGCAACGGCCAAACCGGCGCTGCAAGGACGGTGCTTCCAAGGCGCGCCGATCGATGTCACCCACGACAGTCACGGACCCAATGCCACACTTATGCTCGTTCATTATAACACGATCACCCGGAGTCTACAACGGCACGACGCGCAACCGGAGCACTTGCCGGGTGCGGGGTCCCGCCGCTCCCCGCTCGTCCACCCGCAGGCCCGCCAGCCAGAGAATTCCTTGCTCGTCGCAGATGACCGGCACCTGGTGTCGCCGCTTGGCGGGGACTTTGGCATCGACGAAAATGTCCTGAAGCTTTTTGGAGCCGCCAAGCCCCAGCGGCCGCATCCGGTCTCCCGGGCGCCATGCCCGCACCCGAAGCGGCGGCACCACCTGCTCCCAGTCCAGATCGACCTCCCGAACCGGCCCTTCCCCGTGACGACCGGCAGATCCACCCGGGGCTTCCCCGTCCCCGCGGGCGGCGGGCCCTTGAAGCGAGCGGGCAGCGTTGCGCGACCCTGCCTGCGCACAGGGAATGAGGTCCGCCTCCACCGCGACGTTCCACGGCTCCACAACCGTTCGCCCGGGCACGACAAGCGGGCAGTCGACGGCGCCGCCCCCTTCGTCTCCGGTTTCTCCGCCGGTCCCGGGCCACTCCATCACAAGCCGCCCGGACTCCCGGCGGACCCGAACGCCGCCGGGAAGGGTCACCGGCCGGCAACCGGCCTTCGGAGCTTCGTCGCCCGCGAGCGACAACATGCGGTCCACATGCGCCGCGCTCACCGCGGCCAGCTCCACCCCGGCTTGCTGGACCGCCAGCCGCAAGACCCGCCGGGCGAGGGGCCGGGGCAACCGGCTCAGACCGTCGACCGAAAGCCCGTCCTCCGGTCGTCCAAGCTGCTGGAAAGCCTGTCGGGCCAGCTCTTCCAGATAGTCGTCGTCCTCGCGCAACAGCGTCGCGGTCCGGTTGAGCACAGCCCGGACATTCGGATTGAACTCGGCTTCCAGCAAAGGCAAGAGGCGATGGCGGATGCGATTGCGCAAGTACCGCAAGGAGCGGTTCGTGGGGTCGGCTCGGAAAGACAGCCGAAACGCGCGGCAATACGCTTCGATCTCTTGCCGCGCCACCCAAAGCAGCGGGCGGACGTACAGCCCCCGCTTCGGCCGCATTCCGCCCAGGCCGGCCGCGCCCGCGCCCCGCAGCAGGCGCAAAAGAATGGTCTCCGCCTGGTCGTCGGCGTGATGAGCCAGGGCAACCCGGTGAGCGCCCTCGGCCGCGGCGACCTCCTCCAAAAGCCGGTAGCGCACCCGCCGGGCCGCTTGCTGCCACGACTCCCCCGGCCGGCGCTCCGCTTTGACGTCCGCGGTCCGTACGATGACCGGCACCCCGAGGGCCCGGCCCGCTTCCTCGACGAACCGGGCGTCGTCCCGGGAGTCGGGCCGCAAGCCGTGGTCGACGTGGATCGCCAAGAGACCGAGCTGCCACGGCCCCCGCAGCCGGGTCAAAAGGTGCAGCAGGGCCAGCGAATCGGGCCCGCCCGACACCGCCACCGCCACCCGATCTCCAGGGGAAAGCAGTCCGTGGCGCTGGATGGCGTCGACGACCCGGTCGAGCAGATCCAGGTCCTTCCCTCCCGCCCCAAAGCTCAGGCGTAGTATACCACCGGGGGTTCCCCTAGGTCAACGAGCCTGGCGGCCGGCGACAGCCCGCGCCTTTGCGCCGCCAGATCCCCGGCCCCTCTCAACCAGTTGCACGGCGACCACGGTCACGTCATCGGGCACGCCCCGGGCGTTGTTCGCCTGCACCTGGTTCAATAGTTCCTGGGCGACGGCCCCCGCGGCGACTCCGGGGAGCCGGCGCAACGCCCGGCGAATGGACTCTTCGCGGTTTGTGCCGCCCCGCTGGGATTCCAAGGCGCCGTCAGTGATCATCACGATGAGATCGCCGGCTTCAAGGCGCCGGGTTTCCGTTTTTGCGTCCACCCGGGAGAGAATGCCCGCGGGAACGCTGGCCGAGCGCACCACTTCCACGTCGTTTGCGCGCCGGACGAAGGTAGGCGCCGCGCCGAGCTTGAGCATCCGGACCGTGCCGTCCCGCAAGTCCACCAAGCAGACGTCTATCGTTGCAAACGTCTCCTCGGGAGACCGCAACAGGAGCACCGAGTTGACCGTCTGGACCGAAAACTCAAGGCTAAAGCCGGCTTCCTGGAACCGCTGCAGCATCGCCACCGCCGCGCGGCTCTCGGCGGCGGCCCGTTCGCCGCTGCCCATGCCGTCGCTCAAGATGAGGCATACCCTGTCTTGGTCCAGGTCGACCCGGCGGAAACAGTCGCCGGAAACCGGCGCCCCTTCCCGCGTCGCCTGGGCGACGCCCACCCGCACCTCGTACCGGGGTGCCCCGCCAGGCCCGGCTTTCGCTTCGCCGTCGCCCGGCGTCCGGATCAACTGGGACGCGGCGCCCGCGATGATGCCGGCGACGCCTGCCAGCTGCCGCGGCACCAGTTGCCGGGATTCCTCCAGCCGTTGCTGCCAGTACATTTCCGTCTTGGCCGCCTCGAGCACTTGGCTCAGGCCTTTTGCCAGGTGGGCGGGTTTGATGCACCGCTGCCGCAACCCTTCGGGAAAGTCCCTGGAGCTCACGGGCCCGTCGATACCCGCGGCCGCGACGGCCATCAGATCCCGGTAAGTCTGGTAAACGTAGCGATCCCAGCATACCGCGTACTTGGGGCACCCGCGGCAGATGCGCTCGCACGCCCGGGCGACCAGCTGATCGAATTCCCGTTCGTTGTGAAGCGCCCGGCCGTCCTGAAACGTCGCACTCAACTCCTCAAATACCGCCGCCACTCGGGTGAGCTGCTGGCGGGCCAGGCGTTCGGCTTCCTGTTGCCGTTCCCGGCCGAGCCGTTCCGCCTCCAGCGTGCCTGGCAGCCGGGCTGCCGCCCGGCGCACGACCCCCCTCGGCACCAGGGCGACCGCCGCGACCGCCAGAAACGAATGGGCCAGCGCCGAGCCGATCTCGGCGCCGCTGCCCGCGTACGGAGAAAACAACAGCTGCCCAGCGATGAACCCCAGGGCGGCTGCGGGCTTGCCCCAAGATGCCCCCAGCCCCGCGCCAAAGCCAGCCGGAGCCAGCACCGTCGCAACCCAGCCCGGCATCCCGCTGGCGCCGTAGATGATGGCGAGGCTCGTTCCGGCGGCCGCGCCCACACCCGCGCCGCCCGCGAGCCCCGCGAGGAGCACAGCCGCGCGGCCGAGCCATTCGGCCAATTCGTAATCGTGCCATCCGATGCCGCGGGTCCCGGCGATGAAGAACCCGGCCAGTGCGAGAACGGACGCCGTCTGCCCGTGGCTGAGCCGGGCGGGACCGCTTCCGTGCAGAAGGGCGGCCGGTAGAAAGGCCAGGGCGGCGGCCAGTTCCATCGCGCCCAGCGCCCCTGCCTTCCCAAAAGACGCGCCCGAGACGAAGGCAGCAGCCAGGCGAACCAACAAGAGCGTCAGAGCACCGGCTGCGGCCCGCCAGCCCGGGTTGCGAAAGCGCCGGCCCACGACAGCGGCCACGAGCCACGCCAAAAGCGGCGCCAAAACCTCTTGGAGTTCTGCCGGTCCCCTCGGAGCCGTCCACGCCCCCAGCATCGCACCCGCGGCAGCCCCGAGCGCCAAACGGGGCCGGCCCGCGGCCGCAACCGCGATGACGCACGCCGTTCCGAAGGGGAGCAGCGAGCCGGAGACGGGTACCCGGCCGATGAGCACGCCTCCCAAAATCGCGAGGCCCCACCGGCTGCCGCGGGCGGCGGTCCGGGCAAGGGAGTTCCTCCACTCCATCCCGCGGGAACTCTCCGGGTCGGCCGGCGACCGCTCGACAGCCCCGCGGCCCGGAAGCACCGAGATCCGATCCGTCATCGGAGTCCCTCCTTGGAAGCCTCGAGCGCGCCCTTTCGTCTGGGCCGCGCGCTTCGGCCTGAGAGCGCTTCTCGGCCGGGGACGTGCAACCGGACTATAGCAAAAACAGCGACCGCGGTCTGTCGATACGGCTATGGGGCCCGGCAAGACTTTCAGGCGTTTTCCCGAAAGTGTTCCCGCCGGCCCGATGGTGTAACGTTACTGTAGCACAGGAGAAGGAAGAGGCTGGAAAGAAGGGAG
>JACDOI010000074.1 GCA_017656145.1 Bacillota bacterium
GGCGACGGCCGCGCCAGCCGCGGCCCCTTGCCAAAACCGCCACCGGTGCCGGAACCGCTGCCGCCGGGCTTCCCGGAACCGGACCCGGCCCACGATGGACTCCGTGAGCCCCGCCGGCGGGCTCGGCACGGGCGCGGCCTCAAGAAGCCGCTTGAGGGCCACAAGCTCGTCCAGCTCCGCCCGGCACCGCAGGCAGCGGCGGACATGCGCCTCGACCCGGCGCCGGGCGGCGGGCTCCAGCTGGCCGTCGATGTAGGCCGACAGCATCTCAGGCCTGCAGGCCATGAGCCAATCCCCCTCGGACCGGTCACGAAGCGGGCGGGGCAACCGGCTGACCTCCTTCGTTGTCGCCGGCCCCGGCCACGTACGGTCGCAGCTGTTCTCTCAGGGCGCGGCGGGCGTAAAACAGGCGGGATTTCACCGTGCCCAGGGAACAGCCGAGCACTTTTCCGACTTCTTCGTAGCTCAAGCCGTGCATGTCGTGGAGGACGATCACCGCCCGGTGCTTCTCCGTCAGCTGCAAGAGCGCCTGCTGAAGCACTTGGGCAAATTCCCGGCGCTCCGCCCGGGCGTGCGGATCTGACGCTTGCGGGCCTTCGGCGGGCAAGGCCGCGGCATCCATGGGCGCCTCACCCCCGTCCAGGGAGACGAGCTGCTCCCGCCGCCGGCGCCACTGTCTGAGGTGATCGATGCAGGCGTTGTACGCGATGCGCAACAGCCACGTCCGGAAGTCGGCCTCTTGGCGGTATGTGTGCAGGCGGCGGTACACTCGCAGGAAAACCTCTTGCGTGACGTCTTCGGCAGCTTCCCGCCCCACCATGCGGCATGCGTACGCGTACACCTGGGATTGGTGGTCCCGGACGAGGGTTTCAAACGCGCGCACATCCCCTGTCAGGCAGCGCTCGATGAGTTGTTTCGCGGATGCCCGGCCCGCCACCGGTGCGCCCCCCTCATCCGTAATTGACGGCGCCCGGCCGGAAGAGGTTCAACGGTTGGACAAAAGGCACATTAGGTTCAGCTCCCCAAGTATACCACAAGGCCCCGGGGGATGGTCCCCCGGGGCCTTGGGCCGCCCCGGCAGGCGGGGCTGCCGGCTTGCTAGAAGCTGACCTGCAAGCCGCCGGTGACGACGGCACCGTCGGCGGAGTGGTACTTGGCCTCGAGGCTCACGCCGTTGGGTGCCTGGTAGGTCGTGCCGACCTCGTACTCCACGTCGCCGCCCTGGGCGATGACCTTGCCGTTGAGGCCAAGGCCCTGCAGGTACGGAATCATGTCGGTGGTGGTGGAAGCCTCCACCTCATGCTTCACGTCCTCGCCCTGCTCCAGGGTGGCCGTGTACTTGCCGTCGATGGCATGACCTTCGACGTCGAAGGTCTTGGCGGCGCTCAGAACGGCCTTGTCGTTGGGCTGATCGTACTCGGCCGACAAGGTGACGCCCTGCTGCACCGTCTCAACGCCGATGCTGAACCCGCTGGCATCGCTGTCCGGGTCGAAGGGCACGATGAAGCCCGTATCCTCGTCCCGTTCCGGATACATCGGCGCGAAGCCGTCTTCCATCTGCCGGTAGCCGGCCTTCAGCGTCAGGTCGGCGGTCGGCGTCATGGACGCGTCCACCCGGAAGGCGTGCTGGCGCTCGTTGTCCAGGGCCAGCGTACCGTCGATCCGGATGCCGTCCACCTCGGTGCCGGCCGAGATGGCGGCGTCGAGGTTGTCCGCCCGCCGGACGGCCATGGCGCTCAGGTCGATCCCTTCGATGATGCCGGTGCTCACCCGCACACCGATGGGCCGCCCGTCTTCGCCGGCTGTCTCCCACACGTAGAACGCGTCCGCCTCAGCCACGCCGAGGTCGATGCCTTCCACGGTGATGCCGCGGCGGTAACCCAGGTGGCCGATCCAACCGTTCCACTCGAGCTTCTTGTCACCGACGGTGGCGGTGACTTCCGGGCCGCCGTTCCAGAAGGGGCCCTCCGTCTCCAGCCACACCCGGCTCAGGACGTTGGACATGCTGCCGTGCGGGTCGGCGAAGTCCCGGTTCGGAACTTCGTTGTCGTCCTCGTCCTCGTCGAACTGGTCGGGGAGCGTCTCCAGCTCGATGCCGAGCCGCACGTTGTTGCCAGCCGTGAGGCTGGGCTCAAGCCGGATACCGGTCTTGCCGGTGAAGCCGTACTCGCCCGACTCGTCCTTCTTGTACTCGAATTGAGTCTCCACCTTGCCGGCCACTTCGACCGGAGCCGCGGAGACCATCGGGACAGCCAGCGCCCAAATGAGCGCTGAGGTCAAAAGAACAGCTGCTCTTTTCATGATGATCCCCCTTGGTTTCTGCGATGATGCTGCGACGCTTGGGCGATTGGTTTTGGGATGAAGGCTGCGATGGATGCTTCATCGATATCCCCGTCGGCAGACACGCGCCGGGATCGGAGTGTCCGTGTTCCCTCGCAATCCGGGGCATGTCCTGGCTGCGACTTGCGCTGCGTCGTCTAATTGCCCGCTCCGGCCGGCACGGGTTCGGGGGATGGTCACCTCCTTTCTTCACCGCGCGCCCAGGCCTTGAATGGAGGCGGGCAAACTTGTGGCAAACACACCAGGGAAACAAAAAGGGCTCGACCACCGGCGAGCCCTCCTTGACCCTTGCGATCCGTGTTCGGTTGTCATGGTTCGTCCATGTCCAGTGAGGCATTTCTACGAGCTATAGGCGGCTCCTGCTGTGGGGCGCGGTGCAATATCTGGGCGCGATAGCTATGGCAACCAGCGGGGACATGTTGCGGGGCGCGCGATGGGACTTGGGCTGGAAGGCCTATGCACAGGCCGAGCGCCGGCTAGAGGAATACGGGGCGCCACTCGATCATCGAGCGCAGGTGCTCGACCAGGCCAGGATCGACCCGACCGGTCTCAAACCGGGTCGCTTTGGCCGCCGCGGCGGCGACGCCGAGCCGCACCGAATCGGCCAGCGGCCAGCTCCGTTGCCAGCCCGTCGCGATGCCGGCCACCAGCGCGTCACCGCAGCTGACGGTGTTGACCGCATCGACCGGCGGCGGCACCGCGGCCCAAAGGCCTCCGGGGGCTGCGACCACAGCCCCGGCAGAGCCTAGGGAGGCCACCACCACAGCCACCGGATAGCGCCGGCGTACAGCCTCGCTCACCCTCCCGGCCCACCGGCGCACCTCCTCCCCGTCCGCCCCAGACGCCTTAGGCGGCTCGGGCAGGCGCAAGCGAGCTGCGAGGTCCGCCAGCTCCTCCTGGTTGGGCTTGATGAGTTCCGGTCCTGCCTCCAGGCCTAGCGCCAGCGCTTCTCCCGACGCGTCGAGAATGACCCGGCTTCCGGCCGTTCGGGCGACGGTCACCAGTTCCCGGTACACATCCGACCCCAGGCCGCCGGGCACGCTGCCGGAGCAGACGACGATCCGGTCCGGACCCGCAAGATGCCGCAGCTTATCCACCAGCGCCCGCCGAACGGCGGGCCCAAGCCGGGGGCCCGGCTCACGGATCTGGCTCAAGACTCCCGTGGACGGCTCGACAATGATATGGCAACTGCGGGACTCGCCCCGGCCGAAGACGAAGTCCGAGCGCACGCCCCGGCGGTCGAGAAGATCGAGAATGTGCCGGCCGGTATGGCCCGCGACGACGCCCGACGCCATGACGTCAGCGCCCAGCGCCCGGGCGACGCAGGCGACGTTCAACCCTTTCCCGCCCGGGGACAGCACCACGCGCCGGGCCTTGACGTCCCGGCCCGGCGCAAAGCCCGGCACTGAATACGTCTTGTCGAGCGACGCGTTGACGGTAACGGTCAAAATCATTGAACAGCCACAACTCTAGCGGATGGCCAGCTCCGTTTCGGCGTCGAACAGGTGCATCTTGTCCATGTTGAACACGACCTGGTGCGGCTCGCCGTCCCGGGCTTTGGTGGCCGAGTCAAACCGAGCGATGAACGAATGCTCGCCCACCGACAAGTAAACGTAGACCTCGGAACCCATCGGCTCCGTCACATCCACCCTGGCCGTGATGGCCTCGGCCCGGCGCTCCTCCGGAACCATCTGGGCATCGTCGATGTCCTCAGGCCGGATGCCAAAGATGACCCGCTTGTTCAAGTACTCCCGAATCCGCGGGCTTTTGGCCACCCGGCTCTCGGGCACCCGGACATTGAACGCCCCGCAGTCGACGATGACGTCGTCGCCCTCTTGCTTCAGCACCGCGTTCAGGAAGTTCATGGCCGGACTGCCGATGAAGCCCGCGACAAACACGTTGTTGGGATTTTCGTAAATCTCAAGGGGCGCCCCCACCTGCTGGATGAAGCCGTCCTTCATCACCACGATGCGGTCGCCCATCGTCATGGCCTCGGTCTGATCGTGGGTAACGTAAATGGTCGTCGTCCGCAGCCGGTTGTGCAGCTTACTCAGCTCGGCCCGCATTTGAACCCGAAGCTTCGCGTCGAGGTTGGACAAAGGCTCGTCCATCAAGAAAGCCGCCGGTTCCCGCACGATGGCCCGGCCGACGGCTACCCGCTGCCGCTGGCCGCCTGACAACTGCTTGGGCTTGCGGTGCAGCAAGTCCTCGATGCCCAGCATCCGGGCCGCTTCCCGGACCCGCCGGTCGATCTCCGCCTTGGGAAACCGCCTGAGCTTGAGGCCGAACGCCATGTTGTTGTAGACGTCCATGTGGGGATACAACGCATAGTTTTGGAACACCATCGCGATGTCCCGGTCCTTGGGGGGCACATCGTTGACGAGCCGGTCGCCGATGTAGATGTTGCCTTCGGTGATGTCTTCCAGCCCCGCCACCATCCGCAACGTCGTGGACTTACCGCACCCCGACGGGCCGACCAGCACGACGAACTCTTCGTCTTCGATGACCAGGTTGGCATTGTTGACCGCCGTCACGCTGCCGTACCGCTTCGTCACACCTTCGAGCACGACCCTGGCCAAGGCTGATGCTCCTTTCGTCGGTGGGGAAAGTGGCCGGCGTCTTCAAGACGCCTGCTCAACGCCGGACAGAAAGTTCACTCATCTGTCCCGACGCGCGGCCGCCCACGTTTTCGTTCCTTACAATACCACAGCAACCTGCCTCTGGCAACAAAGGGGTGGGATGCCCGCACCGGCGGCTAAAACGCCCGCGAAAACCGGGCGTCAATGACAAGGCGCGGCAGCAGCGACGGATCGGCATCCGGCGCCCGGCTGGGAATCCGAACCCCCAGCTCCAGGCGGGCTTCGCCCCCCAGCTCCGCCCCGTACCCGGCGCTCCAGACGACCTCGCCGCCGCTCAGGTCGAAAAGTCCGGAGACGTACACGCTGCTGACTTCATCGGGCCGGTAGGTAACCTGTTGGAACATGTGCTGCTCGCGGCCGTCATCGCCCCGGGCAGCCCGGTACTCCCCGATCCAAAGAAGCCGGCCCGCCAGCCAGCTGTAATCGGCGCCCAACAGAGCCTCCCAGGACAACGGATCGGTGGAAACGGCCGCGGTGCGCACAGCGGCCGCCGCATGCCACCCGATCCCCCAGTCGCCCTTCAGATCACCGCCGACGAGCCAGCGACCGTCCTCGGAAACGGCCACCACCGACCAGTCGGTGCCGTCCCGGTTCCCCCTCCGGCGCACGCCGATCTTGTCCTCCGCCAAGGCAGCGCTCCAGTAATCCAGTGGCCCGACGGGAACGTGCACGACGGCCGCCCAGATGCCCGGACGGGGACCCGACGGGTCGACCGGATCCGGCGGGGTGAACACGTCCGTCGGGGCCCAGGCGTACCCGACGCCCCAGTTGACCGCCTGCTTCCCGACGGCGATGTCCGCGGCCGGCAAATATCCCCGCACGTAGAAGCGATCCGCTTCCCCGCGCACCTCCCATGCGGAATCGCCTGCCCGCGGTCCCTCCAAGACGGCCCGGCCGTCAAAGAAAAGCCTCCACGGAAAACCCGCGGTGCGCCCCTGCAGCCGCAAGCTCGCCGAACCCTTGAGGTCTGTCCGGCCGTCGAAGACCGTTCCTTCCACGGCCGTCTCCCAGCGTCCCCCCCCCCCCAGATCCTGCGCCGCCGCGGCCGCGCTGGCCATCACGGCCAGCCCG
>JACDOI010000075.1 GCA_017656145.1 Bacillota bacterium
CGGCAACGGGGGGGCGGGCATGGGGGGGGGGGGGGGGGCGGCCGGGGGGGGGGCGGGGGCGCGGGGGGGGGGCGCCCCACGGCTCCCGGGCGGGCCCCGCCGGCCGGTCAGACTTCGAGCGACTGGCTCGTCGTCGGCTGCTGTTGCGCGTCCTCTTCCGCGCCAGCGGCGCGAAGGCGAGCCATCGCTCGCATGAGCGCTCGCTCAGCCCGCGCGAAGTCGATGTTCTCACCCCGGCTGCGGAGGCGCCGTTCGGCCCGGCGGCGGGCTTCCATCGCCCGGGCGATGTCGATTTCGTGGGCCAGCTCGGCCGTGTCAGCCAGCACCGTGACCTTGTTGTTCGTCACCTCGACAAACCCGCCGCTCACCGCCAGCCGGTCCTTCTCGCCTCCCGCGGGCCCGTAGCGGATCACTCCAGCCGCAAGACCCGCTACCAACGGCGCGTGGTTCGTCATGATGCCGAGATACCCGTCGGTAGCCGGCACAATGATGGACTCGGCCTGCGTCTGCAGCACGTGCCGGTACGGGGTGACGACTTCCAGTTCCAGCATCACCCAGTCGCCTCCTAAGACCGCCGCGCCATACCCCGGAGCGGCGTCGCAAACCGCCTCACGCGGCTTGCTCCTGCATGCGCTTGGCCTGCTCGACCGCCTCGTCGATGGTGCCCACCATGTAGAAGGCGGCCTCGGGCAAGTCGTCGTACTTCCCTTCGAGAATGCCCTTGAAGCCCCTCACCGTCTCCTGGATAGGCACATACTTTCCGGGCCGGCCCGTGAACGCCTCCGCGACGAACATGGGCTGGGACAGGAAGCGCTCGATCTTCCGCGCCCGGGCCACCAGCAGCTTGTCGTCGTCGGACAGCTCGTCCATGCCCAAGATGGCGATGATGTCCTGCAGCTCCTTGTAGCGCTGCAGCACCTGCTGCACCCCGCGGGCCACATTGTAATGCTCCTCGCCCACGATCTCGGGCGTGAGGATTCGGGAAGTGGACGCGAGCGGATCCACGGCCGGATAAATGCCTTTCTCCGCGATGCGCCGCTCGAGGTTTGTCGTCGCGTCCAGGTGGGCGAAGGTGGTGGCCGGTGCAGGGTCGGTGTAGTCGTCGGCCGGCACATAGATCGCCTGTATGGACGTGATGGAACCTTTCTTGGTCGTCACGATGCGCTCTTGCAGCTGGCCCATCTCCGTGGCCAAGGTCGGCTGGTAACCGACCGCGCTCGGCATGCGGCCAAGCAGTGCGGACACCTCGGACCCCGCCTGCACGAACCGGAAAATGTTGTCGATGAACACCAGCACGTCCTGGCCCTCGGAATCCCGGAAGTGCTCGGCAATGGTAAGCGCCGTAAGACCCACCCGCAACCGAGCACCCGGAGGTTCATTCATCTGGCCGAACACCATGGCCACTTTGTCCAACACGCCGGCTTCCCGCATTTCGTGGTAGAGCTGGTTCCCTTCCCGGGTGCGCTCGCCGACGCCCGCGAACACGGAGAACCCGCCGTGCTCATACGCGATATTGCGGATGAGCTCCATGATCAAGACCGTCTTGCCCACGCCCGCACCGCCGAACAGGCCGATCTTCCCGCCCTTGGCGTAGGGGGCCAGCAAGTCGACGACTTTAATTCCCGTCTCCAGAATCTGGGTCGCCGGCTCGACTTCGTCGACTGCGGGAGCGGGCCGGTGGATGGGCAGGCGCAGTTCACTGTCGATGGGCCCTTGGGCATCGATAGGCTCGCCCAGTACGTTCATAACCCGGCCCAAGACCTTGCGGCCTACCGGAACGGCAATCGGTTCGCCGGTGTCCACCGCCTTCATACCCCGCACAAGCCCGTCGGTCGACGCCATGGCAACGCAGCGAACCGTGTCGTTGCCCAAATGTTGCGCGGCCTCAAGCGTCAGGTGAATCGCCCGGTCGTCCGACTCCACATCGATGCGGATGGCGTTGTTCAGGTCGGGCAATTGCCCCGGCGGAAACTGCACGTCCACTACGGGCCCCATGACCTGGACTACTTGGCCGACCCGCTTCTGGTTGTCGCTCATCGTTTGCGCCTCCTTCATACCGTTCCCGGCTGCCCTGACTCGCGCGGCGGCTCAACTGCCGGCGCCGGCGTTGAGCGCCTCGGCACCGCCGACGATCTCCGCGATTTCCTTGGTGATGGCCGCCTGGCGCGCTCGGTTGAAGGACAAGGTCAACGTCCGGATCATTTCCGTCGCGTTGTCCGTCGCGGCGCGCATCGCCCGCATGCGGGACGCGTGCTCGCTGGCCTTGGCCTCAAGCAAAGCCCGGAACACCTGCATATCCACGTGCCGGGGAAGGAGCAAGTTGAGGACTTCTTGCGCCGACGGCTCGTAAATGTACTCGATGGGCGTTGCCGGCTCGGGACCCGGCTCTTCCGCCGCCCCGGACTGCCGGCCGTCCCCGGTTCCCGCCTCGGGCGCTGCGGCCAGACCGGCCAGCGGCAACAGTCTCACCACGTCCGGGCGCTGGGATCCTGTACTGATGAACCGGGTGTAGATCAGGTTCACCTCGTCGAACGTCCCGGACACGTACAAATCCGTAAGCGTCCGGGAAATGTCGCGGGCCATGTGGAAGTCGATATCGTCCCCAAACTGCGTATACTCTGCGTGCAGCGGCCGCCCCCGGCGCGTCCAGTGGTCACGGCCCCTGCGCCCCAAGGCGATCACGGCGGTTTCTCGGGTATCCGCCTCCAGCACCTGCTCGGCCAAGCGGATGATGTTGGCATTGTACGCGCCCGCCAAACCCCGGTCGGCGGTAATCAAGACGTAGCACACCCGCTTGACCTCGCGCCCGGCGAGCAGCGGATGCGGCGCCGACTTCGCGCCGCGCCCGGTCGTTGCGGCTAGCAAGCGGGACAAAACATCCTCCAGCTTGGCGGCATAGGGAAGGGCGGTGGCCACGCTCTGCTGGGCCCGCCGGAGCTTGGTCGCCGACACGAGCTCCATGGCCTTCGTGATCTGCTGGATGTTCTGGACGCTTGCTATGCGCCGCTTAATGTCCCGCATGGACTGTCCTGCCAATGACCTACACCACCCTCATCCCCGCCGGTCGGCCGCTACGCCGCCTGCCCGGAGGTAAAGCGGTTTTTGAATTCCTGGATCGCGCTTTTCAGCTTCTCTTCCAGCTCCGCGTCGAGTTGACCCGTCTCGCGGATCGCTGTCAGGATCTCCGTGCGCTCGTTGCGGAGGAACTGAAGGAATCCGGCTTCAAACTTGCGCACGGCTTCCACCGGCAAGCTGTCCAGGTACCCGTTGGTGGCGGCATAAATGACAGCCACCTGCTCCTCCACCGGCATAGGCTGGTACTGTCCCTGCTTGAGAATCTCGACGGTCCGTTCGCCCCGCACAAGGCGCGCCTGGGTGGCCTTATCCAGGTCCGAGCCGAACTGCGCGAACGCTGCCAGCTCCCGGTACTGGGAAAGCTCCAGCCGCAAGTGGCCGGCGACCTTCTTCATCGCCTTGATCTGGGCGTCGCCGCCTACCCGGGACACCGAACGGCCGACGTTGATCGCAGGCCGCACACCGGCGTAAAACAGGTCCGACTCTAGGAAGATCTGCCCGTCGGTGATCGAGATGACGTTCGTAGGAATGTACGCCGAAATGTCGCCCGCCTGCGTTTCGATGATGGGGAGTGCCGTCAGCGAACCGCCGCCTAGCTCATCGCTGAGCTTGGCGGACCGCTCCAGAAGGCGCGAGTGGAGGTAGAACACATCGCCCGGGAACGCCTCGCGGCCGGGAGGCCGGCGCAGAAGAAGTGACAGCTCTCGATAGGCCGCCGCGTGCTTCGACAAGTCGTCGTACACGATAAGCACGTGCCGGCCGTTGTACATGAACTCCTCGCCCATGGCCGTGCCGGCATACGGCGCAAGATAAAGCAACGGTGCTGCCTCGGAGGCCGTCGCCGACACGACGATGGAGTAATCCATGGCGCCGTGCTTCCTCAGCGTTTCGACGACCCCGGCGACGGTAGACGCCTTCTGACCGATGGCGACGTAAATGCAGATGACGTCGCCGCCCTTTTGGTTGATGATGGTATCTACTGCTAGAGCGGTCTTGCCCGTTTGCCGGTCGCCGATGATCAACTCCCGCTGGCCGCGCCCGATGGGCACCATCGAGTCGATAGCCTTGAGCCCCGTCTGCAGTGGCTGGTGAACGGCCCGCCGGTCGATGACGCCCGGGGCCGGCGATTCGACCGGCCGGAAGCGGTCGGTAGCGATAGGGCCCTTGCCGTCCAACGGCTGGCCGAGCGGGTTGACCACCCGGCCGATGAGCGCCTCGCCCACAGGCACCTCGACGATGCGGCCGGTCCGCTTGACGGTGTCGCCCTCCTTAATGTGGGCATACGGTCCAAGAATGACCGCACCGATGTTGTCCTCTTCGAGGTTCAGGGCCATCCCGTACGTACCGCCGGGAAACTCCAGCAGCTCGCCGGCCATGGCCTGCTCCAGGCCCCACACCCGGGCGATGCCGTCACCGACCATGATGACGGTGCCGACGTCCTGAACCTCGATATCGGCCTGGAAGCGCTCGATCTGCTGCTTCAGAATCGCACTGATCTCTTCGGGCCGGATTGACACTGCCTACTCACCCCACATGTTCGAGTCGGGACCGCCGCAGCGTCTCCTTAAGGCGCGCAAGACGCCGGGCGACGCTCCCGTCCATCACCACGTCGCCGATGCGGGCCACCACCCCGCCGAGAATCTCAGGGGCGACCACGTTCTTGATCCGCACCCGTTTGCCGGTGAACGCGCCCAAGGATTTCTCAAGGCGCGCGAGCTCTTCCTCGTCCAGCGGCGTTGCGCTCCTGACTTCCACCTCGACCATGTTTCGCATCCGGTCCGCATAGCTCACGTACTCCCGGTACATGTCCGCCAGATAGCGTTCCCGCCGCTTTTGTACGACGAGCCGGAGAAACAGCCTGGTGATGTCCGAAATTTGGTCTCCCGCCGCCCGCGCGAGCAAGTCGGCCTTGACGTCGGGCGAAAGCCGCTGGCTTTCGACGACTGCCCGAATGTCCGCGTCCTGCTGAATCAACGAAGCGATTCGCGCCAGTTCCTGCTCAACCTGGTCCAGTGCTCCCCGTTCATGGGCCAGATCCCCCAGCGCCCGGGCGTAGCGCCGGGCCAACCGCAAATTCCCGGTCATTGGACGTCCCCGGGGGCGTCCCCGGCCGGGCGGCTCGCCGGGCCTTGCGCGGCGGCCACCTGGTCCACGAATTCCTGCACCAGGTGCCGGTGGTCCTCAGGCGAAAGCGTCTTGCCGATAACCTTGCCCGCAGCCAGCACCACCAGATTGGCCACCTCGTCCCGGATTGTGGCCAGCGCCCGCTCCCGCTCCAGTGCGATCTCGGCCCGGGCCCGGGCCAACGTCTGCTCGGCTTCAGCCTCGGCATCCCGAACGATCCGCTGCCGGGCCTCTTCGGCTTTTCGCACCGCTTCGTCGATGGTGGCCTGAGCCTCCCGCTGGGCTTCCTGCATGCGAGCTTGATATTCCTTCAACAGCCGCTCCGCCTCGGCCCGGGACTCGGCTGCGCGGCTGAGGGTTGTCTCGACAAACTCCTCCCGCTTGTGCATCATGGACTGCACGGGCCGCCAGAGAAACTTGTACAAGACCAGCATGATGATGAGCACATTGATGGACTGAAAGAACCACGTCCAAAAATCAAACGTAAGCGGCTGGCTCGGGCCTTCCGCGGCCGCCGCCGCAAACACTGTCAGCAACATTAGCCGTTCCCCCTTCGCCGGCGCCAGGGCCGCGCCGCGGGCGGGGATCGGAGAATATCCCCTCCCCGCCCGCCCGGCCCCCAAAGCGTGACCAAACCCCCGCTTACGGCCCCAGCCTCCCCCCCCCCACCCCCCCCGCCGCTACCCCT
>JACDOI010000076.1 GCA_017656145.1 Bacillota bacterium
TTCCGGAAGACCCGCACCCGCTCACCAGGTCGTCACGCTGTTTAGTTTTCAAGGACCAGCCGGCCGCACGTCCCGCCGGCAAGTTCTAAGTATAGCAGACCCCCCGCCGGCGATCAAGGCCCACAATGTTGCGAACTTTTTCCGGCGGGCTTATGGGCCAATGGCGGCCGAAAGGAGGGACAGGCGGCCGTCTTGAAGCCGCCGCAAGTCCATTCCTTCAAGGCCCACGTACACCTGGGGGACCCGGCCCGGTATAACTTGATTCGAGAGCACGATGTCTTGTTCCACCGGAAAGTCCATTTCGATGTAGGGAGCGATCACTTTCATCACAACCCGTACCCGCACGTATAGCCGGTGATTGATGACGTTGATCCCCGCGGAAACGAAGTCCGAACGCGGTTCGGTAGTGACGGCGCCCACCGGCACGATGCGCACCGGCAATACGGGACCGAATCCGGCTAAGAAGTCCAAACCCGTCAACTGACCCAGCCGAACGGGTAGTTCGTCCTTCGTCATCCGGGCCAAAGCGTCTTGGATGAACCGGGCCGCCTCGGCCTCGATCTGGTTGAGCCGCGCCATGTCGTAGTCAATGAGCATGAGCTGCCCTTGCCCGTCGGTCACCGCCTGGAACAGCTCGTCCGCCTGGATGTGCGGCAAGAGGTGCTCCCGCACCGCCTCTGAAATCGCTCGCGTACCGATGTTGACCGATTCGGACGCAGCCCATCGACGCAGCGGCGGGCGAAGGAGCGCATCGGCGGCCCACGATGCCGAAAGCAACATGAGCGCCAGCGCGGCCATCGCCACAGCCCATCGTTGACGCCGGGAAGGCGGGCGCCCGCCGGGCCCCGGGCGCCTTCCCTGCCATCCCCTCCCCCACGCCATCGGCCGCATCCCGTTTCACCCCTCGCGGAGAACCCTACCATCGTATGCGGGACCGAGAATCGAAGTGAGACGTAGGAGGGCGCCGACCGGGTCTGAACCCGCCGCGTACCCGGAACCCGAAATACAAACGGGCCCGTCCTCACCCGGAGGCCCCAGAGGCCGAAGGTGCGACGGGCTCCGCGAGGATGTCAAAACGGTCGTACCGGCGATTCAGCCGCGCAGCACCACCCGGGCGAATCGCCGCCGGCCGACCTGAACGATGGCGCCGGTTTCGACCGTCCAGTCCAAGTCCGGATTGGCGACCAGCTCCCCGTTGATCCGCACGCCGCCCTGGACGATCAGCCGCCGGGCTTCACTGGTGCTTTTGGCCAGTCCGGCGGTCAAAAGGAGCTGCGCGATCCAAATGCGCCCGTCGTTTAGCCGGCTTGGCTCCAGGGCCACTTCCGGAACATCCTCGGGCACTTGCCGTTCCCGGTGAACCCGATCGAAATGGGCCTCAGCCTCCCACGCGGCCTGCTCACCGTAAAACAGGGAGACGATCTCCCGGGCCAGGCGCCGCTTGGCATCGCGGGGGTGTACTTGCCCGCTGGCCAGGTCTTCACGCAGCCGGGCCAGCTCAGCCAGGCTGACGGTCGTCAAAAGCTCGTAATACTGTTCCATCAGGCTATCCGGAATCGACATGGTCTTGCCGTACATCTCTTCGGGCGGGTCCGCCAGAGCGATATAATTGCCCAACGACTTGCTCATCTTCTCCTTGCCGTCAAGTCCCAGCAAGATCGGATAGCAGATGCCGACCTGGGGAGACTGGCCCGCCTCCTTCTGAAGATCCCGGCCCACAAGAATGTTGAACTTCTGATCGGTGCCCCCCAGTTCGATGTCGGCCCGCACTTGCACCGAATCGTACCCTTGCATGAGCGGATACACCAACTCGTGCAGGCCGATAGGCACCTCGCTGCGGAACCGTTTCTGGAAGTCCTCCCGTTCGAGCATGCGGGCGACGGTCATCCGCGACAGCAAGCGGATGACATCGTGAAACCGCATGCGCCCGAACCACTCACCGTTGTAGACGACCTCCGTCCGTTCCGGATCGAGAAACCGAAACAGCTGGGCTGTGTAGTCCCGCGCGTTCTCCATCACCTGTTCGTGGGTGAGCTGGGGCCGGGCTTTGTTCCGCCCGCTGGGATCGCCTACCGTTGCGGTGTAATCCCCGATGATGAGCACCGCTTGGTGGCCTAGCCGCTGAAATTGCCGGAGCCGCAGAACGGGAACCAGGTGGCCCAGATGGATATCGCGGGTCGTCGGGTCGATCCCGAACTTTACCCGCAGCGGCCGCCCCTGGCGCCGGGAGCGCTCAAGTTTTTCCGCGAGTTCTTCCTCGGGAAAGACTTCTTCGGCCCCGCGGCGGATGAGCGCCAACTCTTCCTCTAAGGTAAGTTCGTTGTGTGAGGGAGACGCTTGTTGCTCCACGATGACCACCCGAACCGGTTGTTGCCGGCGCGGCGCCAGGCGCCGCTGCCCATTGCCGCCATTGTAGCACGGGGCTGGCTCCGGGACAACCAAGACTGTGACTATCCGTCTACTCACGGACCATGCTATAATAGGTCGAGCGCAGCTGCATACGGCCGCCAGGAGGGAGTCTCCCGTTGGCCCGGCGCTCCTTGCGATTCAGTCTCATCGCGACGGTGTTTACCTTTTCCATACTTCTGGGCGGCGCCGCCGGAATGGTGGCCGGCTATTTGCGGACCGCGCCTACGCTTGATCAGGTTGTTTTCGAGCAAGAACTGACCACCTACGTCTACGACATCGAAGGGCGGGTGATCGCCCGCCTCTACCGGGAAAACCGGATTCCGGTGCGCCTTGAGCAGATACCCCGCCATCTTCGGGATGCGATTGTCGCCATCGAGGACTCTCGGTTCTACGAACATTTCGGCGTCGACTTGAGGGCCATCGGTCGGGCGTTCGTCGCGGATATCCGGCGGATGTTCGGCGAAGACGGCTACTTGCAGGGCGGCAGCACCATCACGCAGCAGCTGGCGAAAAACGCCTTCCTCTCCCACGAGCGTACCTTGGCCAGGAAGCTGCAAGAAGTCCTTTGGGCCATTCAGATCGAGCGCAAGTACAGCAAAGCCGAAATTCTCGAAACCTACCTCAATGAGATCTATCTCGGGCCCGGCGTCTACGGTGTGGAGGCGGCTTCGCAGTATTACTTCGGAAAGTCCGCGCGCGATCTGACCCTGGCGGAGTCGGCGCTGCTCGCTGGTCTGACGCGAAATCCCGGCCTGTACTCGCCCTTCCGCGATCCCGAGGCGGCCATGCAGCGGCGAAATGTCGTCCTGGCCCGGATGGAGGAGCTGGGCATGATCACCCCCACGGAAGCCCGTCAGGCCCAAGAGGAGCCCATCCGGCTGGCCGAGTCCCGACCGCCCCGCAATCAGGCGCCGTACTTTGTCAACTACGTCATCCAGCGACTGCTGGAGCTGGACGGCATCGACGCGAACGCAGTGTACGCCGGCGGCCTGCACGTCTACACGACACTGGACCTAGACATGCAGCGGGCGGCGGAGGAGGCCATCCGCCAAGCCTTCGCCGATCCCAGCGGGCTTTTGGCCCGGGCGTCGGTCACCGACGCCAATGGGCTCGACCAGCCCCAGGTGGCCCTTATCGCTTTGGACCCCCAAAACGGCCACATCCGGGCGATGGTGGGCGGTCGCAACGGCGACGAATTCAATCGGGCGGTGCAGGCACAGCGGCAACCGGGATCTGCCATTAAGCCGTTCATCTACGCGGCAGCGCTCGATCGCGGGCTGACGCCGGCAACTGTCCGGGTGGACGAGCCCTTCGAATGGACGGATCCCGCGACCGGCGAAGTGTGGGCGCCCCAAAACTACAGCCGCACTTTCTCGGGACCGATAACGCTGCGCCAGGCGCTGGAAGACTCGGTCAACATCGTCGCCATCAAGCTCCTTTATGAAGACGTGCCGGTACGGGAGGTCATCGACTACGCGGCCCGGATGGGCATCAGCACCCTGAAGACGACAGGCTCCCGCAACGACGTCAATCTGGCCTTTGCCCTGGGCGGGCTTACCAACGGCGTGCGGCCCATCGAGATGGCCCAGGCTTATGCGGTGCTGGCCAATCAGGGCATTCGAACGGAGCCGATGGCCATCTTGCGGGTGGTCGGGCCCGACGGAACGGTACTGCACGAATTCCGTCCGCGCCAGGAAGTGGTTTTGTCCGAAGTCACAAGCTACATCTTGACCGATATGCTCCGGGGCGTCATCGAGCGCGGCACCGGCCGACGGGCAAACATCGGCCGCCCGGCCGCGGGCAAAACGGGGACGACCCAGGACTTCATCGACGCCTGGTTCGTCGGGTATACCCCCGATTTGGTCGCCGCGGTTTGGATTGGCCACGACCGGCCCACGCCCATGGTGACCCCTTTCGGACGGATCGGCAGCGGCGAGGCTGCTGCGGTCTGGGCACGGTTCATGCAGGCGGCCTTGGCGGGTGTACCGGTCCGGGACTTTCCAAAACCGGCCGAGGGGCTTGTCGAGAACGTGCCGGTGGACACCCGCACGGGCCTTTTGGCCCGGCCTACGTGTCTGTTCATTCCGCGAGAAGACATCCGATACGAGATCTTCGCCGCGGGGACCGAGCCTACGGAGCTGTCCCCCCGCTGCTACAACCCATTCTGGTCACCTGACTAGGATCGTTACGATCGCAGCTCCACCACGGTCACCCCGGCGCCGCCGGCGCTGGTATCGGCCAATCGCCAGCTTTCCACCGCGGGATGTCCCCGCAGGTAGTCTTGAATCGCCCGGCGCAACGTCCCGGTTCCTTTGCCGTGAATGACCCGCACCGCGGAAAGGCCGGCCAAGACGGCATCGTCCAAGTATTTTTCCAAAACGGCCAGCGCCTCGTCCACCGTCATTCCTCTGAGGTGAACCTCCGGGGACACCGCGGCCCGCTTCTCGGCTGCCAAGACCGCGCCCGTCTGCCGGGCCGGCGGGCGCCCGGCCGCTTCTGCGTCCTGGCGGGCGGGTGCAGCCCTCAAGTCCTTGACCGGTACCCGTACCCGCAAGCCGCCGATTTGCACCGTCACGTGCCCGTCACCGTCCGGTCTTTGCAGGACGGTTCCGACTTGAGCCAAAGAGCTCACCAGCACCGTCTGCCCGGGTTCCGGGGACTCGACCGGCCCGCCCGCTGGAATGTCCGGCGTTCCGGTGGCGGAGGCCGCGGCGTCGAGCTCCGCCATGCGGGCCTGCAGCTCGGCCCGGGCCTGGCGGGCTTTCTTCAGCTCGGCCTGGCGGTGGTATCGGCGAATGTCGGAAAGAAGCCGATCGGCTTCCCGCCGCGCCCGGTCCAGCACAGCCCGGGCCTGGGCCCGGGCCTGCTCCAACCGCTCATCCCGCCGGGCTTCCCACTCCCGGCGGGCTGCATCGAGCTTTGCCTTCAGCTGCTCGGCGTCCGCCCCCCCCCCGCCGGCGGTCGCCAGGTCCGCCGACGCCACCCCCCCGAAACCCGCACCATGTTATAACGTCGCCAGCCGCGAGGCGCGGCCGGCGCTCAGTGAAGTGGCGGAGGTCGCCCG
>JACDOI010000077.1 GCA_017656145.1 Bacillota bacterium
GATTACCCCCATGGCCGCTGGGGGGGAAAGCAGACGCTCGGGGGTCTCATGCGGGTCCGCCCGCGGGGTGTGCAGGGTGAGTTCCGGATTCTCCGGCTCCTCGTACGGATCGGACACGCCGGTGAAGTGCGGGATTCGGCCCGCCAGGGCCCGCCGGTACAGCCCCTTCACATCCCGGGCCGCGCAAACTTCCAGGGGACATTTGACGTATATTTCGACAAATCGTCCGATCTCCTCCCGCGCCCGGGCCCGGGCTTCCCGGTACGGGGAAATCGCGGCGACGATGACGACGACGCCGTGGCGGGAGAGCAACCGGGCCACGTAGCTGATGCGGGCTACGTTCGCGTCCCGGTCCGCCCGGCTGAAACCGAGACCTTGCCCCAGGTGGCGGCGCACTTCGTCCCCGTCCAGCACCTCCACTTCATACCCGTCCCGCCGCAACCTTTCTTTCAACAGCGCCGCCAAGGTGGACTTGCCCGCCCCCGACAACCCCGTCAGCCATAAAACGAACCCCCGGTCCTCGTCCATGCCCTCGCCTCCTTTTCCGCCAACGCCCCAGTATATGAGCGCGCCGTCTTTGAGGGCGCCGGGGGCGGAGAATCACGGGCCGGTCCGCGCGCGGTAGAGGGCGAGGAGAAGTAGTAGACCCGAAGCCCACACGGCAACCCGCAGCCACCGCCCGGAATCCGGGGCGGCTTGCACCGCCGCGGGAAGGCGCCGCCAACGATGCGGGACCGGGCCGCGGCCGGCAGGCGGCAAAAGGATGAGGCTTGCCAGCGCCAGCCCGGCCGCCGCCAGACCTGCCCACTGGACGGGCGCAAGCCCCGCCATCCTCGGGCCCGCCGTCCAGGTGCCGACGAGGGCGAAGCCGATTCCGTGAAGGAGAAGGTAGACGAGAAACAACCGGCCTCGGGACGGTGCCCGCCGGCCGAGATGCCAGAGAACGGCAAAAATGAAGTAGGTGACGGCGATGCCGTACGCACCGACGGGATGGACAGGCCCCCCGTTTCCATCCACCGCCCAGAGGACTGAGGCGGAGCGGCCCACCGTCCCGGCGCCCGCCAGGCCCACCGCTTGTCCCAGCGCCAACCCCGGTGCGGCCGCGTCCAAAAGCCGCCAGAAATCCAGCCCCCGCCGGTGGGCGTACAAAAGCAGCGCCAAAGCGCCGCCGGCAAGTCCCCCGTAATACGCGAAGCCGCCCTCGGAAAGCCGCACCACCGCGCCCGGATCGGCCAGGAAGCCGGGCGCGTTGACGATTACATAACCGATCCGGGCTCCGATGACGCCGGCCGCCATGCCTAGCGGCGCGAACCGGAACAGGTCACCCGCGTCCACGCCGAGCCGCGCCGCCTGTACAAGGCTGGTCGCCGTTCCCAGCGCAAAGCCCAAGGCGGCCGCAAGCCCGAAGGCATAAACCGCAATGGGCCCCCACTGGCCCACCACACCAGCGTCCCCGGCCATCGTCCCGCCTCCGACCTCCCGGCGGTCCCCGCCCGCCTCCGGCCTACCCGGGGTCCTGATCCGTGGTAAGCTGCGAGCGCCGCACCGCCCGCTCGGCCGTTGCTACCTGCCAACGTCCAAACACCGGCTCCGCCGGATTCGCCGCCCGCGGATTTCACCGCCTGCCGCGGGCTTTCCGGCGGATCGCTCCAATTCCGCGATGGCTACCCCGGCCAGCACGAGCGCCCCGCCGAGCCATCCCGTCGCCACCAACCGCTCGCCCAAAAACAGCCAAGCAAACAGCGCGGCGAACACCGGCTCCAAGGCCAAGATAAGCCCGACCCGGGCCGGGGCGGTGAACTTCTGCAAGTACACCTGGCCAACCAGCGCCCCGGCGGTGGCCAGAACCGAAAGGTATAGGAGAGGCAACACGCTATCGGGCCGGGCGACCCCGGGGAAACCCCCGTCCAACAACCACGCACCGATGCCGCTGACCACCGCCACCGTGCCGATCTGCACCCAGCCCAAGAGCACCGAATCGAACCGGGGGGAGAGCCGGCTCACCGTGACGATGTGTGCGGCGAACAAGGCGGCGCACGCGGTCACGAAGAGATCGCCGGGCTCCACCCAAAACCCTGCTCGCCAGTCCACCGCCAGCAGCGCAAGACCGGCCGCGGCCGTGGCCACCCCGATCCACATCATCCACGAGACCCGTTGCCCGAATGCGATCCAGGCCAACACGGGAACAAGGACGACGTTCAGCGCGGTGATGAACCCGGCCTTGGCGGCGCCGGTGTACTCAAGCCCCACCGTTTGGGTGAAAAACCCGCCCCACAAGATCAATCCCAGCAACACGCCGGCTTTGACGAGGTCCGGCCGCCACGCGGCCCGGCGGCGCCACGCCCACCCGGCCAACAACAGCCACGCTACCCCGAACCGGACCGCCACCAGCGCATGGGGCGGCACCCGCTCCACCAAGTCCTTGACGATGGGAAACGTGCCTCCCCAAACGATGGCAATGGCCAAAAGCCCGGCATCTGCCCACCGGGCCAAGCGGGCGGCGTCATTCACCCGTTCGCCGGACACCGGCTATCCCTCGAGCAGCCGCTGGCGCAAGAGGTTTTGGACCAGCTTGGGATTGGCCTTGCCGCGGGTCTGTTTCATGACCTGGCCCACCAAAAACCCGATGGCCTTCATCTCGCCGCCCCGCACCGTCTCGACGGCCTTCGGGTTCGCCTCGATGACCGCGTCAACGACCGGCAACAGCGCTTGTTCGTCGCTGATCTGCTCCAGGCCCCGCTCCCGGACGATGTCCTGCGGCTCCCGGCCGGTGCGGAACATCTCCTCGAACACTTCCTTGGCCGCGGAGCCGCTGAGGACGCCCTGGTCGATGAGTTCCAACAGCTTCGCGACCGCGGCCGGCGACAGCGAAACGTCCTTTACTTCCTTGCCCTCGGCTTTGAGCAGCCGCAAAAACTCGCCCATGATCCAGTTGCTGACCGCCTTGGGCTTGCCGTATCGAGCCGCGCACGCCTCGAAGAAGTCGGCCAGCTCCTTTGAACCGGTAAGCACCTCGGCGTCGTAGCGGGGAAGGCCGTACTGCGCCACAAACCGGTCCCGGCGGGCCCGGGGCAGTTCGGGAAGCTCTTTTCGGAGCCGGTCCACCCACGCCGCGTCCACCACCACCGGCACCAGGTCCGGATCGGGGAAATAGCGGTAATCGTGGGCTTCCTCCTTGGTGCGCATGGCCACCGTGACACCCCGGGTTTCGTCCCAGTGGCGGGTGTCGCCGCCCACCGGTTCGCCCCGCAAAAGCATCTCCCGTTGCCGCTCCGCCTCGTACGCCAGGGCCCGCTCAAGGGATCGGAACGAATTCAAGTTTTTCACTTCCGTTTTGGCCCCAAGCTCGTCGGAACCGGCCGGCCTCAGCGAGATGTTCGCGTCGCACCGCAGGCTCCCCTCTTCCATCTTGACGTCGGACACGCCGATATAGTGCAGGATGGCCCGCAGCTGCTCCAAAAAGAGCCGGGCGTCCAGCGGAGAGCGCAAGTCAGGCTTGGTGACGATTTCGATGAGCGGGATGCCGCCCCGGTTGTAATCGATCAGGGAGTATTCGGAGCCCAGCAGGCGCTCGCCGGAATGGACCGACTTGCCGGCCTCCTCCTCCAGGTGAACCCGGGCGATGCCAACCCGCTTGATCTCGTCTCCGGCTTCGAATTCGACCCACCCGTCGCGGCCCAGGGGCAGATCGTACTGGGAGATCTGATACGCCTTGGGCAGGTCGGGATAAAAGTAATTCTTGCGGTCGAACTTGCTGAAGGGCGCGATCTCGCAATTCAGCGCGAGCCCCGCCTTCACCGCGTACTCGACCGCCCGCCGGTTGACCACCGGCAGGCTCCCAGGCAGCCCCAGGCAAACGGGACACACCAACGTGTTGGGCGCCGCGCCGAACGCCGTGGCGCACCCGCAAAACACCTTGGATTCGGTCGCGAGCTCCGCGTGGATCTCGAGCCCGATCACGATCTCAAACTCGCGTGCGGTTTCAGCGGGCACCGGCGGCCACCTCCCTTCCGGCCCGCCAGTGGCGTCCGGCGCCGGTCGGCCAGGCCAGCTGCTCGTAGGTATAAGCCGCTTGCAACACCGCCTCCTCGCCGAAGGGCGGTCCCATGATTTGCATCCCGATCGGAAGCCCCTGGGAGTCCACCCCGCACGGCATGGACAGCGCCGGCAATCCCGCCAGGTTGGCCGGAATGGTCAAGATATCCGTAGCGTACATGAGCATCGGGTTGTCGATCCTCTCACCGAGACGGAAAGCCGTCGTCGGCGCCGTCGGCGCGAGCAGCACGTCCACCTCGGAAAACGCGGCCTCAAAGTCCCGCCGGATCAGCGTCCGCACCTTGAGCGCCTTGAGGTAGTACGCGTCGTAGTACCCCGCGCTGAGCACGTACGTTCCCAGCATGATCCGGCGCTTGACCTC
Source organism: Bacillota bacterium (assembly GCA_017656145.1). Lineage (GTDB taxonomy): Bacteria > Bacillota > Limnochordia > Limnochordales > ZCTH02-B6 > JACDOI01. Next base: position 4,418 of record JACDOI010000077.1, read on the forward strand.
CGGGCCGAACCCGTGCGAGCGGGTGCGCTCCATCATCCGGGGCACATCGGGCGCCTCGACCCGCAGGCCGTACCGGACCCCGTCGTAGCGGGCCAGGTTGGAGCTGGCCTCCGCCGGGGCGATGAGGTAGTACGTCTGGAGGGCGTAGCGGGAGTGGGGCAGCGAGATCTCCCGCACCTTTGCGCCGTGTTCGGCCAGCAGCTGGGCAGCCCGCTCCACCGCTTCCCGCACTTCCCGGTCGATGGCGGGCCCGAAGTATTCCTTCGGCAAGCCGATCGTTAAGCCCGCGGGCTCCGCCCGCAGCGCCTTGGAGTAGTCGGGCACCGGCACGTCCACCGACGTGGAGTCCAGCGGGTCCCGCCCGCTGATGGCAGCAAGCGCCAGGGCGCAGTCGGCCACATCCCGGGTCAACGGACCGATCTGATCGAGTGAAGAAGCAAAGGGGATAAGGCCATAGCGCGATACCCGCCCGTACGTCGGCTTCATGCCCACCACGCCGCACAAGGCCGCGGGTTGGCGGATGGATCCGCCGGTGTCGCTGCCCAAAGCCCACGGGGCCATTCCCGCGGCCCCCGCCGCGGCCGACCCGCCCGACGCTCCGCCGGGCGGCCGCGCCGGGTCCCACGGGTTGCGGGCGGGCTTGAAGGCCGCCGTC
>JACDOI010000078.1 GCA_017656145.1 Bacillota bacterium
GACAAAAGCGGGACGATAACCCACTTGGCCTTTGGGCGGGCGGGGGGTACCTGGGGGGGGGTCGCCTCTCCTCCGCGGATGTGGCGCTCGGCCTTGTTGAGGTCGAGGATCCGCTTGACCTTGCGGGCCAGATCCTTGCTGACGCGGGGGAGGCGCTCGGTCACGTCTTTGTGGACCGTGCTCTTGCTCACCCCAAAAACGGCCGCCGCCTGGCGGACCGTCGCCCGGGATTCGAGGATGTAGTGGCTGATATCCACTACCCGTTTCCGGATATAATCTCGCATCCCCGTGCCCCCCCGCCCCAGTGATGGTAAATCATATGGCCCGCTGACCGGATTTATGTCAGCGGGCCGGGCGGGAAAGCCCATCGTTACGCCGTTTTCAGGCCCTGCCCCGGATCATTGGGGCGCCAGCAGGGCTCGGGGATCCACCGCCTCCCCGTCCTGATAGACCGCGAAATATACGGTTGCGCCAACGTCGTGGGCCGCCAGGCCGACGGCAGCCGAACCGCTGACCCGCTGGCCGGGAACTACCAATCCGTGGCCGAGATTGCCGTACACAGTGACAAGACCCGAGCCGTGGTCGACTATGATCCGAACGCCGCCTTCCGGATCCCGCCCCGCCTCAGTTACGGTGCCCGGCAGCACCGCCCGCACCGGCTCACCCGGTGCGGCCGTGAGGCGGATCCACGGTTCAAACCGCCAGTTCCCGAAGCTCGGGTGCCGCCGCCAGCCTGGTTCGGCGACCACTTGCCCGCGCACCGGCCACGGAAGTTCCGCGGGCGTAGGAACCGGACGGGCCGGGACAGCCACAGGTTCGGGAGGGCCGGGCACAGCCGCCGCGTCGATCGGCGAGCGGCCGCCGGTTCCCGAAGGCATTTGTCGATCCGCCGCCGCGGGCAACGCGATCGTCAGCCGGTACCGATCGGCCACAGCCGCCCGGAGTTGATCTGCGAACCCGGTCGCGGGGGACAGGGATCCTGGGGCCGGTAGGGCTTGTGGTGTTGCCTGCGTCCAAAAAACCCAGCCGAAAAGGCCGGACGCGGCTAGGACCAAGGCGCCCCGGCGGATCCACCGCCGGGCCCGTGCCGAGAGGGCCAGGGCCTGCTGGGCTTTGCCCCAGTAAAAGCGAGCGAATCCTTGCGCGATCTTCCACCGCCGGACCAGCGCGTACTTGAGCCTTTGGTGCCACTTGACCGTCATCACCACATCACCTCGCTCGCCAGCTTCCACGCGGGCTCGCCGGCCATGGCCGATGCTGCGCACACCCGAGTGCCTCCGTCGGCGGGTTCCAGCTCAATGTCAAGCCCCCGGGCCAGGCGTCGGCGGACCAGCCCATCCATCCGTCCGCCGGCCCCGCCGGCCAGCATGGCTTCCAGCACCGCCTGCGTCCGGTCCCAGGCCGTCCCCCGCACCGCGATTCCCGTATCGGCAAGCCGTGGCGGCACGCCTGCCGCTTGAGCGACGGCCCGCGCCAGCCGAAGCCGGGCTGCAGCGGTGCCGGACGACGGCCCGGTCCGGATGAGCGCGGCGGCCCAACCGCCGCCTTCCGGTCCGTGCCAAGCTACCGCGGTCGCCTGGTCGCCGGCCGCGGTCCGGCCGTGAAAGTACACCGCCCGGCCCGGGCCCTCCACGCGGTTCCCCAGGCGCCACTCGGCCACTCCGAAGGAGCGGCCCACCGCAGCCGCGACCCGGCTCGCCTGCCGCTTGAGCTCAGCCATCGCCGGCTCCGGGACGCTGTCCCGGGCGACGGCGGCTGTTATTGCCGTCCTCTCGACCTCCGCTCCCAGCTCGGTGAGGATCCGGACGGCCGGGTCCTCCAACACACCGCCAGGGTATACGGCGGCGGCCTGCCCGATGAGGACGGTCCCGAACACGTACAGCGCTGCGGCCCGCACGGCGATAGCCCGCAACATGCCAGCTTCCTCCTCCTGTGGCATCATCTCCCGCAGATGTCCGGCCTATGCATCCGAAGCGCAAGGACCCTCGCGGGCGCGCCGGCCAAGGGAGGGAAGGAACCGGTTCCCGTGCAGGGAACAAGCACGTGTTTAGGAGGGATTGGTGCGATGAGCGGCCGCTTTCCGCGCTCCCTGCGAATCCGGGTGGCTGTCGTGTTTCTCGGCGCGGTCGTACTGCTGGCCGTCACGTGGCTGCGCGTCGCGTATCTTCAAATTGTGCAAGGGGAGCGCTACCTCGAGCTGGCGCTCGAGCAGCGGTACCGGGCCGAAAATCTCGTTCCCGAGCGGGGAAACGTGTACGACCGGCACGGGGTTCCCCTCGCGGCGACGGTCGCCGGAAACGCGGTATATGCAGTTCCCTACGCGGTCGGTGACGCGCAGCGGGCGGCCGCGGCCCTCGCCCCGATTTTGGGACAGCCCGCCCAGGATCTGGTGCGCCGCCTGACCCAGGATGCGCCCTCGGTCTGGCTCGCCATCCGGACCGAACCCGAAGTGGCCCGGGCCGTAGACAACCTGGCGCTGCCCGGCGTCTATGTCGTCGAACGGCCCATGCGGGACTATCCCCATGGCCAGCTAGCCGCGGACGTCTTGGGGTTTACGGGCTTGGACAATCAAGGACTGGCGGGCCTGGAGTTCCAATACGAAGCCGTCTTGCGCGGCGTGCCCGGCCGGCACTTCAGCGAACGGGACCCCCGCGGGCGGGCGATTCCCGGAGGCATCAGCCGCCGGGAGGAACCGGTGCCGGGCAACGACCTGGTACTGACTCTAGACCGGGTCATCCAGTACATCGCGGAAACCGAACTCGCCCGGGGAGTGCACGACGCCCAGGCCCAGTGGGGCACCGCGGTGGTCATGCGGCCGGCCACGGGCGAAATTCTCGCAATGGCCGTCCATCCCAGCTTCGACCCGGCCCGGTATGCCGAGCACTTGCCCCGGGCCTTCCGGAACCCGGCCATCGCGGACCAGTACGAACCCGGTTCGGTGATGAAGCTGTTCACGGCCGCCGCCGCGCTGGAGGAAGGACTGGCGAATCTCGATACCATCTTCGCCGCCCCGGCGGCGTTGTCCATCGGGGGCGGTATTATCCATTGCCATAATCCGGCCGGCTACGGCGAGCTATCGCTCAAGGACGCCATTGCGCAATCGTGCAACACGGTTCTGGCACAGCTTGGAGCTGGCGTCGTCGGAGGGCCTACGCTGGCCCGTTACTTGCGGGCATTCGGCTTCGGCAGCCGCCTCGGCGTGGACCTGCCCGGAGAGGCGACCGGCAGCGTGCCGGAACCGGGCCAGGTGGCCGGCGAGAAGTTGCGTTGGGCCAACGTGTCGTTCGGACAGGGGGTAGCCGTCACGCCCTTGCAGCTTGCGAGCGCGGTCGCCGCCCTCGCCAACGGGGGGACCTTGATGCGGCCGTACATTGTGGCGGAAGTCCGAGGGCCGGACGGGGACACCTTGGAGCGGCGAGCCCCGACGCCCATCCGGCAAGTCATCTCCCCGGAGACGGCCCGGGACGTCGCCGAAGCCATGGTCGCGGCCGTCGAACAGGGAACCGGCGCTCAGGCTCAAATCCCGGGGTATTTGATCGGTGGAAAGACGGGAACCGCGCAAGTGCCCGAAGGCGGCACGTACGGCAGCCGGCGGCTGGCCTCGTTCGCGGGCTTTGCCCCCGCCGGCCGCCCGGAACTGGTGGTCGTCGTCATGCTGCACGACGTCCAACAGGACCCGCCGGAAGGTGGGCGCTGGGCCGCGCCTGTGTTCGCCCGGATCATGAGCCGGGCCCTTCAGCATCTGGGCATTCCGCCGGGCGGCGGCCAAGCCCCGTGATCCGCCAATGGGCGCCGCCAATCGACAAGCCAGCGGCCGCATCGTACAATGAGCGATAGCCGCAACGGTCAACATCGGCTGTGGCCGCAAGCAAAAGACGCATCGGACCGGGGCTTGATCCGAACCGGAGGTGTTATTCATTGATCATTGCCGGGTGTACGGTGCTTGGGATCGGTATCGGCCTGCTCTTCGATAGCGCGGCCGAAGGAACGCTCATCGGGCTTGGGGTGGGACTGATCTTGGATCCGCTCCTCCGCCGGAAAAGCGCTGCAGGGAAATGGGGAGGCGGCGGTGCCGACCGCGGCGGGGCCGGTGAGCCGGGCGGTCGCTGACGAAGTCTGACCCGCCGGCCCCCCCCGCCCGTCAGACTTCGAGCGACAGGCTCGTCGTCGGCTGCTGTTGCGCGTCCTCATCCGCGCCACC
>JACDOI010000079.1 GCA_017656145.1 Bacillota bacterium
TCGAAATTACCGTCCTGGCAAAGACGATCCCCCGTGCGGGGGTGGGCCGCGGGCCGTGGCCGCCAGCACCGCGCCGAGGCCAGCGCCCGACTCCTACATGCCCGTCTTCAAGGTGGGCGAAGCGGTAGGCCGGTCGGTCGCGGCGTGTTTGGGCGTTCCGTTCGTTGCGCTCTCTCACCAGGAAGGCCACATCTGGGCGGGGCTTTGGTCGTCGGGACGTTCCCAGGCGACCGGGGTTCCGGCCGATTTGATCGTGCTCCACGCATCGGGCGGCACAACGGAGCTTGTGCGGGCCGAGACGTTGCCGGGCGGCCGGTTTCAGGTGACCCGGCTGGGCGGGACGGAAGACTTGAACGCGGGCCAGTTCATCGATCGGATCGGCGTTGCCCTGGGATTGCCCTTTCCCGCGGGACCGCATCTTGAAACGCTGGCCGCGACAGGAGACCCGAGGGCCGTTCGCCTGCCGGTGGCGGTGCGGCCGGGCCGGGTGAGCTTTTCGGGACCGGCTACGGCGGCGTTGCGGGCGCTTGAGCGCGGCGTGTCTCCGGCGGACTTGGCCGCTGCGGCCCAAGAGTGCGCGGCGGAAAGCCTCGCTCGGCTGGTGGGGGCGGTGGCTGGCAGCGCAAGCGGCAGTGCCGCGTTTCTCGGGGTAGGGGGCGTACTCGCCAACGCCCGGGTCAGGGAGCGGATCGCCCAGGAACTGGCTGCCAGGGGTCTTGACGCCTGGTTCGCTGCCCCGGCCCACAGCGTCGACAACGCCGTCGGTGTGGCGTTCGCCGCGGTCCAGGCTGTTCGCGACAGCGAGAGAACGGCCGGTTCGGCATAACGGGCCGGGGTCGGAACATACGGATCCGGCACCGGGGGGAGGTGCCGGGCCGAGTGGGGTGGAAGATCGCGGTGGGGGCGGCCATCGGCTACGTCGTCGGCAGCCTGGTGCCGCCCGGCTACGTCTTGTGGGTGACCTCGGGCGTTTTGGCCGGCTACGCCGCGGACGTCTTCTGGCGGCGGGTGCGACAACGCCGGGGCGGCCGTCCAGGATCCAGATAGCGCCCCTGGGCGGCCGCCCGGTGGCGGCGGGAGAGGTCGTTCGGCTTCTCCTGCCGCCGGGATGCGGGAGGTGGCGCGGCCGGTGAACGAATGGGGCGTGTTGTCGGTGACGGAGCTGACCCGGATCGTCAAGGAGCGGCTCGTCACCGATCCCCGCCTCACCGGCGTGGCGGTGCGGGGCGAAATCTCCAACTTCAAACATCACGGATCGGGACATATGTACTTTACGCTCAAAGACGCCGCCAGCCGCATTCGCTGCGTCATGTTCCGGACGAACAACGCGAGGCTCCGGTTTCGCCCGGAGGACGGCCTGAAGGTCATCGCCCAGGGAGACGTGGGCGTGTACGAGGCCGCGGGCGACTACCAGCTGTACGTTCGCTCGCTGGTGCCGGCCGGGCAGGGGGAACTGGCGCTCGCGTTTGAGCAGTTAAAAGCGCGACTCGCGGCGGAAGGATTGTTTGACCCGGCCCGCAAGCGTCCCCTTCCCTTTCTGCCGCGCCGGGTCGGCGTCGTCACCTCGCTGCACGGTGCGGCGTTGCGGGACATTTTGAGCGTCATCCGCCGGCGGTTTCCGTCTATGCCGGTCATCGTCGCTCCCGCGGTGGTCCAGGGAGACGAGGGACCCGAAAGCGTGGTGCGGGCCATCGAGCGCATCAACCGGCGGGAGGGCGTGGACGTGCTCATCGTCGGCCGGGGCGGGGGAAGCTTGGAAGAGCTGTGGACGTTCAACGACGAGCGAGTCGCCCGGGCCATCGCCGCTTCTCGCATTCCCGTCATCTCCGCGGTGGGCCACGAGACGGATTTCACCATCGCCGATTTCGCCGCGGATCGGCGGGCGCCGACTCCCTCTGCGGCCGCGGAGATGGCCGTCCCGGAAGAGGCGACGCTGCGCGCAGCCCTTGGGTCGTTGGCCGAACGGCTGAAGCGATCGGTTCAGCGCCAGCTTGAGCAACGCCGCGATCGCCTGGATGCGGTGTGCCGCCGGCCTTCCCTGGCCCGGCCCGAGCGGCTTTTGGACCAGTGGCGCCAACGAGTGGACGACGGGGTTCAAGGGCTGGCGCTCGCGATGAGCGGGCGCCTGGAGGCCGCCGGCGGCCGGTTGGCCTTGGCCGCCGGCAAGCTGGATGCCCTAAGTCCCCTGGCCACTCTCGGGAGGGGTTACGCGATTTGCCGCCGGTCCGACACGGGCGAGGTTGTCCGCCGGGCGGATCAGGTGGCGCCGGGAGTGCCCGTGGTCGTTCGAGTGCACGAGGCGGAGGTGTTCGGCCGGGTGGAGCGGGCGGTTCCGGCGGCGCCCCCGGCAAAGGAGGGGATTTTCCGTTGACCAGTCCGGCCGTTCCCGGCGACATGACCTTTGAGGAAGCCCTTGCCCGGCTGGAAGAGATCGTGGCCTGCCTTGAGGCTGGTGAGACGAGCCTGGAAGAAGCGCTTCAACTCTTTGAAGAAGGTGTCGGGCTCGCCCGGTTTTGCCGGTCGCAGCTCTCCCGGGCTGAGGAGCGGTTGCGGATTTTGGCGGAAGGCCCGGACGGGCAAGCTGAAGAACGGCCGGTGAGCGGTGCGGAGCCGGGAGCGTTGGGCGATCTCGCCGCGCGGGAGAAGAGCGTGAACGAATGAACATCACCGAGTACATCAGGCAGTGGGCGGACCGCATTGAGGCGACGATGGCCAAGTTACTTCCCGGTGAGGACGTGGAGCCGCCGGTCATCCACCGGGCCATGCGCTACAGCAGCCTCGGCGGCGGGAAACGTTTGCGGGGTATCTTGGCCGTCAGCGCCTGCCGGGCCGCAGGCGGCCGGGAGGAAACAGCGTTGCCCCTGGCCGCGGCGCTCGAGATGATCCACGCGTACTCGCTCGTCCACGACGACTTGCCGTGCATGGACGATGACGATATGCGGCGGGGCAAGCCGGCCAATCACAAGGTGTTCGGCGAAGCCATGGCCGTTCTGGCCGGGGACGCCTTGCTGACCCGGGGCTTTTGGGTGCTGGGGCGGCTGCCGGAGCTCACCGGGGTTGCGGGCGAGACGGCTCTGGCCATTCTCCGGGAAGTTTCGGAGGCGGCGGGGACGTCGGGGCTGATCGGCGGGCAAGTGTTGGACGTGGAAGCCGAGGGCCGGGCGGCTATACTGGCCGTTGAGCATTTGGAAGGCATCCATCGCCGCAAGACCGGCGCGTTGTTTCGGGCCAGCGTCTTGAGCGGGGCCCTTTTGGGAGGCGCTCCGGCCGAAAAGCTGCAACCGTTCGCTGCCTACGCCGAGGCGCTGGGCCTTCTGTTTCAGATCGTCGACGATATCTTGGACGTGGTCGGCGATGCCCGGGCGATGGGCAAAGGCGTCGGCCGGGACCGGCGCCGCGACAAGGCGACCTATCCCGCCCTGCTGGGTCTTGACGGGGCGCAGGAAATGGCCCGCCGGGAGGCCGAGCGGGCTTTGGAGGCGGCCCGGGAGCTGGGAGCGCAGGGCGATGTGCTCGGGGCGCTTGTCGAGTACGTTCACCGGCGGGATCGCTGAGCGAAGATTGCGACAGCCCCCGCCCCGTGGTATACTGCGATCGAGGGCAAGTGGTCGCAGTATCCTAGTCGGTGCCCGCGTTCCCGAAGCCGGGCCTAAAAATCCGGTACGGGCACATCGATGAAGTCCCTGGTGGTGGCTGCCGACGCCCAGTCGGGGGTTGCTGCTGGGGGTTAAGGG
>JACDOI010000080.1 GCA_017656145.1 Bacillota bacterium
GTCTGTCAATTTCCCTGTTCTTCCCAGGGTCTGCCCCAGAACTATTGACTCATACCCGGACATCATACCCCTGAAGCGAACCGGTGGCCCGCCGCTGGGCGGCAAACCCTGGGGAGGTCGAAGGATTCCGATGGAAAAGCGCCCGACACGCCGGAGAAGGAAGACGCTCGTCAAGATCGACAACCCGGATGATGCGGAGCTCACGGCCGAGTCCATCGCGGGCGACGACGAAAGCCTGGTCGTTCTGGACAATCCCGACGACGGGGATATGTATCCTCCCGGCGAACCGGCCAAGAAGGACTAGGGAGATTCCGTGGCCCAGATCGTTTGGCGCACCGTCGCCATGTACGCGGCGCTCCTGGTTGTGGTCCGGTTGACCGGGAAGCGGGAGATGGGCCACGTGTCGCCGGTTGACTTCGTCGTCGCCATCCTCCTGGCCGAAGTGGCGGTTCTCCCTCTGGCGGATCCGGACAGCCCGATCTGGCACGGCCTGGTGCCCCTGTTTCTCATCGGCGGCCTCGAGGTCGTCTTATCCTGGGCTATGTTGAAGAACCAGCGGTTCCGCCACTTGGTCACGGGCCGGCCGAGTATCGTCATCCGGAACGGGCGACTGGTCGAGGAAGAACTGCGGGCGGTGCGGTTTTGCATCGACGACCTTTTGGAGGCGTTGCGCTCAAAAGACGTCGCGAACGTCGCGGATGTGGAGATGGCCGTTCTCGAACCCAACGGGTCCCTGAGCGTCGTCCTTAAGTCCCAGAAGCGCCCGCTGACCCCGGCGGACTTGCAGATTGCCACGCAGTATGAGGGCTTGCCCTTGCCGCTGGTCAAGGACGGCATCGTCGACGAGAAGGCCCTTGCCTCCGCTGGGCTCGATCGACGGTGGCTTGCCGAAGAGCTGCGGCGGCACGGCTGCACGAATCCGCGGCAAGTCTTTTTCGCCCAGCTCGATACCACGGGCCAGCTGCTGGTGCAGTTCAAAGCCGGTGCGGGCAACACGAGCAATCCCGAGCGGTCAGCCGTACGGGACGGCGGCTGAGGGAAAAACGATCAAGAAATTGTCGTTTCCCGGCAGTTAGACAAGAGAAACAAGGAAACGCGGCGGTCCACGCCGAATCAAACGGAACACTATAAGTGATGTATTTGCCCACTGCATCTCCATCGCCTTTCGTTCGCAGACCCCGTAAACGCTGAGTTGCGGGGTTTGGCCGCGTGAGCGCCATGGACTCGGTGGGGGTAATGGAAACAAGGCGGACAAGCCATGAGGGAGTCCGTAGCGAATCGCGTGATATCCAGCATTAGGGAGGCGTCAGTACTGTATCACCGCCTCCTGCTGGTGGGTCCGCCGGGTCGCGGGAAGACGTCTGCGCTGCAACAGGTTGCGTCGTCGGCTGGCGCACCGCTCATCCACGTTAACCTCGAGTTGTCTCTCCCCATCGAGACGGTCATCCAGTTGAGGGATGCCGACGAGTTTGCAAGTGCGAGGGAGCTTGTCGAATCCTTCGTCATCTCGGAGGACATGGCGGAGAAGCTGATTGGCCTTGTTATCCCCCAGCTCCAATTCGAACAGCCCGCCAATAACAAAGCCTTGCTCATCGTGGGCAATTACGGTACCGGTAAATCTCATTTGATGTCGATGGTCTCCAGTGTTGCTGAGCACGCGGGCTTGCTTTCCGCACTGAGCCACGCACAGGTGGCGCAAGCCGCAGAGCGGATTGCCGGCAAGTTTAAAGTGGTCCGCACGGAGATCGGGGCAACCACGATGGCGCTGCGGGACATCGTCGACGGCGAGCTGGAAGAGCACCTGGCCGCCATGGGCGTGAGCTACGCCTTCCCGGGCGCGGATCAGATTCCGAACAACAAGCGGGCTTTTGAAGAAATGATGGCGGCGTTTCACCAGAAGTATCCGGACCACGGTCTGCTCCTGGTGGTGGATGAGCTGCTGGACTACCTCCGCACACGCAAGGATGAGGAATTAATTCTCGACCTCAACTTCCTCCTGGGAATACCTCACGCCGCTTGCCAAGTTTTGTGGTCACATGAACGAGCGGATGGACGAGTTCGGTCCGCCTGTTTCCCGTGCATCCCGACTACATTGACGTATTCGAGCGCGTGGTGGCGGTGGAAAAGCGAGAGGTGTTGAAGACTCTGTCGCGGGCCATGAAGAAGCTGCTCGATGAAGAGGTGCCAACAGACCGGCCCGGTTTGATTGCCTACGACAGTTACTGGGCTTCTGTACTGGAGGACCATTCACTCCGTTCCATTCCGGATGTTATGGCTGGAGCGCAAGGCGTCAAGACACGGTTATCTCTTATTCGGCGCTCCCAACGGACGCTCGACAGCCGTGCCCGGTACTACGAGATAAGGAGAAAAAGGGAACCAATGGAAGCATCTCAACTGAACTGGATTACCAACTTCATTTGGGGCATCGCCGATGATGTATTGCGCGATCTTTACGTGCGCGGCAAGTACCGCGACGTCATCCTGCCCATGACAGTGATCCGACGGCTCGACGCCGTTTTGGAGCCCACCAAGCAAGCCGTGCTCGACATGAAAGCGTCGCTCGATAAGGCGGGCATCGTGAATCAGGATGCCGCGCTGCGTCAAGCGGCAGGCCAAGCTTTCTACAACACATCGAAGTTCACGTTGCGCGACCTTCGCGCGCGCGGAAGTCGCCAGCGTCTCGAGGCGGACTTTCGAGACTACCTGGACGGCTTTTCACCCAACGTCCAGGAGATCATTGACAACTTCGAGTTCCGCAACCAGATCTCTCGCCTAGCCAAAGCCGACGCCCTGGGCACGCTCATCGAAAAGTTTCTCGACCCGTCCATCAACCTGAGTCCTTACCCTGTGCTCAACAGCGACGGCACCGTCCGACTACCCGGCCTCGATAATCACGCCATGGGCACCATCTTCGAGGAGTTGGTGCGCCGCTTCAACGAGGAGAACAATGAGGAAGCCGGCGAGCACTGGACGCCGCGTGACGCCGTCAAACTGATGGCCCGCCTGATCTTCGAACCTATCGCCGAACAGGTCGAATCGGGCACGTATCTCCTCTACGACGGCGCCTGCGGCACGGGCGGCATGCTGACGGTAGCCGAAGAGACCTTGCTGGAACTGGCCCGCCAACGTGACAAAGAAGTCTCGGTGCATCTTTTCGGCCAGGAGATCAACGCCGAGACCTACGCCATCTGCAAAGCCGACCTTCTGCTCAAGGGCGAGGGCGACGCCGCCGACAACATCGTCGGCGGACCGGAGCACTCGACCCTCTCCAACGACGCCTTCCCGGGTCGTACCTTCGACTTCATGCTCTCCAATCCGCCTTACGGGAAGAGTTGGAAGAGCGACCTGGAACGCATGGGCGGCAAGACTGGCATCAAGGATCCGCGCTTTGTCGTGCAACACCGGGGCGAGGAGCTTTCGCTGATCACCCGCACCAGCGACGGCCAAATGCTGTTCCTGGTGAACATGCTCTCCAAGATGAAGCACGACACTCCGCTCGGCAGTCGCATCGCCGAGGTGCACAACGGCTCGTCGCTGTTTACGGGGGACGCCGGCCAGGGCGAGAGCAACATTCGCCGCTGGATCATCGAGAACGACTGGCTCGAGGCCATCGTCGCCCTGCCGCTCAACATGTT
>JACDOI010000081.1 GCA_017656145.1 Bacillota bacterium
CGCCGTGTAAGCCGCAGTGGATGAGCGACGAACAGTTCGCCGAGGCGCTCGCCTTCGGAAACGCCCTTCCCGGGCCCATCGCCACGAAACTGGCAGGGTATGTCGGCTACCACGTGGCCGGCGCTGCGGGGGCGCTGGCGGGTCTTGCGGGCATCGTCGCGCCCACGGCCGTAGGCATGGTCGCCCTGTACAGCGTCTTCCGCGCCTATCGCCACGTTCCGTGGATCCAGGGAATGCTCGCCGGGGTCAAACCGGTCGTGGCGGTGCTTCTCTTGCAGGTGACGCTGGACATCGCCCGGACCGCGTTTCCGAGCTGGCCGTTTTACCTGGTGGCCTTCGGGACGGCGGCTGGCGTGTTTTGGCTGCACGCCCATCCGGCGCTGCTCATCGCCTTGGGGCTGCTCGTAGGCGCCTTGTTCCTTCGGGGATGATGCCCGCTGAATGCGTGAGACGGGAGGGAATCAGCATGGATGCCGGACAGCTGGCCGGGGTGTTCAACATCATGGCAACGCCGTTCACCCCGGATGGGGAAGTGGATGCCGAAGGCTTGCGGCGGCTGGTGGAATTTCAGCTCGCGGCGGGAGTCGACGGGCTGACTATCTTGGGGATCATGGGCGAAGCCCACAAGCTGCGGGAAACCGAGCGGGCGCTGGTCATCGATACGGTCATGGACCAGGTCCGGGACCGGGTGCCGGTGGTGGTGACGGTGAGCCACGGGGGAACCGCCGTCGCCGTCGCGTGGGCCAAGGAAGCGGCCCGGGCGGGGGCCGCGGCGGTCATGGCCGCGCCGCCGACGCTCCTCAAAAGCCCCGAAGCGGTGTACGAGTTTTACCGGCGTCTGGCGGGAGAATCAGGCGTCCCCGTCGTCGTGCAGGATGAGCCGGTGCACACCGGCGTCATCATGCCGCCGGAGTTGCTCGTCCGGATCATCACCGAGATCGACGGCTGCCGTTACATCAAACTTGAGGAAGCTCCCACCCCTCGCAAGATCGGGCAGATCCTGGCGCTGGCCCCTAAGGAGCGGCCGGTGGGCGTCTTCGGCGGTTTGGGAGGGGTGCAAGTTTACTACGAACTGTGCCGGGGTGCTGTCGGGACGATGACGGGTTTCGCGTTTCCCGAGGTGCTCGTCGAGATTTACCGCCGGTTTCGAACCGGGGATCGGGACGGGGCCCGGGCGCTGTTTTACCGCTACCTGCCCATCTTGGCCTTCGAAGGGCAGCCCGGGATCGGCCTGGCCATTCGCAAGGAAATCCTGTGGCGGCGCGGGGCGATCCCGCACCCGTCCGTGCGCCACCCGGCCATGGCTTTGGACGCGGGAACCCGGGCCGAGTTGGACGAGGTCATGGCGCAATTGGGACTTGACCGCGGGCGGCCTGCGCTCTGAAGGTTCGCGCGGGCGGACGGGACGCCCGCGCACAAGCGACGCCGTCCAAGGCAGGCGACGGCGCCAATCGGTGCAAGCCTAGCTACCGGGCGGCGGATCGGCTTGCGCGATGAGCTCCTGCAATTTTCCGGTGCGGATGAGGTGCCGCACTTCGGCTACCTGGCCGATGAAGCGGTCTCCGACAAACACTTGCGGCATGCTGCGAAGTCCGGAAAGGAGAGCGAGGGCTTCGCGGCTTTGCGGGATCCGGCTGATGTCGACCTCGCGAAAGGGGATGCCCGCCTGCCGGAGGAGGTTTTTGACTGCTCCGCAGTCGAGGCAATTGGGCACTGTGTAGACGGTAACCTGGTTCACGAAGTCACCTTCTTTGCGGGCCGGGGATCTCGCCGTGTCGCGGCCCGCAGGTGGGTTGGCTTTCAGCCCGCGGGGCGGTTGTTTTCCGGGGTCCGGGCCATTTGCCGCCCGGGTCCCCCGAGGTATATAATAGCAACACAGGCAACCGACAATCGAACTGACCCAGGTGCCCTCAACGCGCGAGGGGTAAAAGGGAATCGGGTGAAAATCCCGAGCGGTCCCGCCACTGTAACCGGCGCGAGGGGGATTCCGGTCACTGCGCGAGCGGAGCGCGGGAAGGCCGGGGTCGTGAATGAGCCGGAAGCCAGGAAACCTGCCTGGGTCAGGGGAACGTGCACGCCTTCGGGTCAAAGGCGGGTACGGGAACGGCAGCTTTTCCGCTGTCCTCGCGACCTGCCCCGCGTGGGCAGGTTTTTTATTTTCGGCCGGCGGTGCCTTTTCCGCCCGGCAGTTTCGCCGTTGACCCGCGCCCGAACGGCTTCGTTTCCCGGTTGCCGACTCCCTGTCACGGAGGGATGCCGGTCATGGACGGAACGCGCGCCAGCGGTCGGCCGCGCTCGGGGTTCGGCTTGCGGGGTGGGCTGCGGGTTGGGCTCCGGATGATTGGGTTGTGGGCGTTGCTTGCGCTCGTTGTGGGCGCCTGGCTGCAGGGGGCGCCGGTCTTTTCGGCCGAAGGGTTTCCCCGCACGGTCATCGACGGCGCCGGGCGGGCGATCATCCTTGAAGCCCCGCCCCAGCGCATCTTTTCCGTCGGGCTGGCCCTCGACAACATCCTGCTCACTATCGCCGATCCCGCCCGGGTGGTGGGGGTCACCCGCTACGCAGCCGATCCCGAATGGTCGTACGTGGCCGACCGGGTGGCGGAACACATGGTGCTGGTGGACCAGCTCAACGCGGAGCAGGTGCTGGCCGCGGAACCCGATATCGTCCTCGCGGCGATCTGGAACAATCCCGATGTTGTTCGGCAACTCGAGGACTTGGGCGTGACGATTTACCTCTTCACCGATTTCGGTACCGTCGCCGGCACGCTGGACAACATCCGGCGCATCGGCGAGATCACCGGCGAGGACGAAAGAGCCCAGGCGCTCATCGATGAGTTTCACCGCCGCTACGGCCGGCTGGCCATGGCCATTGCCGGGCGGCCCCGGCCAAGGGTGCTGTCGCTGGATGCATCGTGGGGTACAGTTGGGCCCGGTATGACTATCCATGACATCATCGAGTTGGCCGGCGGCATCAACGCGGCCGCCGAGGCCGGCGTCCGGGGGTGGCAGACCATCGACGCAGAGGCCGTCATCCGCCTCAATCCCGACGTGATCATCACCCCGTCGGGCGAATCGTGGGCGGCCCGGTTGCGGGCCGATCCGGTGCTTGAGGCGGTCCCGGCGGTGCGGGCGGGGCGGGTGTACGCAGTGGATCATCTTGAGGCGCTGAACCACCATTTCATCCTGGCCATCGAGCAGCTGGCCGCCATCTTGCACGGGGAGGCGCTGGGGAATTGACCAGCCCGGTGAGTTCGGAACCGGCCGGGCAAGCGGCTGGCGCGGGGCCGGCTGTGCCCGCGAAGCTGGCTGCGGGCGTGTTGCGGCAAGGCCGGCGGCGGGGGCGGCGAGCGGGCCCGCTGGCCTTGATGCTGGGGCTTGCCGCTGCCGCGGGCGGGGCGATCATCGCGGGGACGGCCGTCGGGGTCGTGCCGCTGCCGTACGGCGAGACGGCCCGCATCGTGGTGTCGAAGCTTCTGTCGCTCGGGTTGCCCGCGGACCCAGCCCACGAGGCCATCATCTGGAGCGTCCGGTTGCCGCGGGTGCTCTCGGCGGGGCGCGCCGGGTTCGTCTTGGGCGTGTGCGGGGCGGCCATGCAGGCGCTGTTCAAAAA
>JACDOI010000082.1 GCA_017656145.1 Bacillota bacterium
TCAACAGCTCGTCGGGGTTCATGTCGTGGTTGTTCTCCGCGTTGGCCGCCGCGGACTTCACCACCTTTTCCACTACCCGCGCCGCCCGCTTCGGAGTGAACCGCAACATGGCCAAGGCTTCACCTAGAGGTCGGCCCTGAATGAGCCGCGTTACCTGCCGCGCCTTGCGGGGCGAAATCCGCACGTACCGGGCGATCGCCCTCGCCTCCATCGTCGTTCCCTCCTGCCGGCCTACCTGGCCCGCGTCGTCCGCTCGGTGCTGCCGGCATGCCCCCGGAACGTCCGGGTAGGCACGAACTCGCCCAGCTTGTGCCCGACCATGTCCTCGGTAATGTAGATGGGCACATGGCGCCGGCCGTCATGCACCGCCAGGGTGTGTCCTACAAACTCCGGGAAAATGGTGGAGTCCCGGGACCAAGTCTTAATGACCCGCTTGTTCCCCGACTCGTTCATCTCCCGGATCTTCTTCAGCAGACTTGGATGAGCATAGGGACCCTTTTTGCTCGATCTGCCCATGGCCAACCTCCTCTTTCGCCGGTCACTTTCGCCGCCGCACGATCATGGCGTTGGATTGCTTGTTCTTCTTGCGCGTGCGGGCCCCAAGGGTGGGCTTGCCCCAAGGGGTCACCGGTCCCGGTTTGCCGATGGGCGCCTTGCCCTCGCCGCCGCCGTGCGGGTGGTCCACCGGGTTCATGGCCACGCCCCGGGTGTGCGGGCGCCGCCCTAGCCACCGCTTGCGGCCGGCTTTGCCGAGCACGATGTTCTCGTGATCGACGTTGCCCACCTGGCCCACTGTGGCCCGGCAGTCGACGTGCACTTTGCGAAACTCGCCCGACGGCAGCCTGAGCGTCGCGTACTGGCCTTCCCGGGCCATGAGCTGTGCCGCCGCCCCGGCACTTCTGACCAGTTGGGCCCCTTTGCCCTTTTTCAGCTCGACCGCATGCACCAGCGTCCCTACCGGGATACGCGACAGGGGCAGGGCGTTGCCGGGACGGATATCCGCGTCGGGACCCGACTCGACCCGGTCGCCCACCTTGAGGCCGACCGGCGCTAGGATGTAGCGTTTCTCGCCGTCCGCGTAATGGAGCAGGGCGATCCGGGCAGACCGGTTGGGATCGTACTCGATGGACGCGACCTTGGCCGGCACCCCGTCCTTGTCCCGCTTGAAGTCGATGATGCGGTACATCCGCTTATGCCCGCCGCCCCGATGCCGGGCGGTCACGCGGCCTTGCGCATTGCGGCCTCCGGTGGACCGCAGAGGCTCAATCAGCGACCGTTCCGGCTCGGTCTTCGTGATCTCCTCGAATGACGCCACCGTCATGCCGCGGCGCCCGGGAGAGGTCGGCTTGTACTTCTTGATGGCCATGGCAGCCTTACCTCCTCACCCTCAGAGCCCTTCAAAGATCGGGATCCGCTGGCCTTCGGCGAGCGTCACGATGGCCTTTTTGACCTCCCGCGTCCGCCCTACCGCCCGGCCCCGTCGGCGGAGCTTGCCCGGCTGCCGGATCGTGTTGACCTTGCGAACCTTCACGTCGAAAATCGTCTCCACGGCCCGCTTGATCTCGGTCTTGTTGGCCGACCGGTCCACTTCGAATACGTACTTCCCGTGTTCCATCATCCCGGTCGCTTTCTCGGTGATCAGCGGCCGCTTGATCACTTCCCGCGGGTCCATTACCCCAGCGCCTCCTCGAGCTTGGCGACCGCGTCGCGCGTCAGCACCAGCTTGTCGTGGGCCAGCACCTCATAGACGTTGACATCCCTGGCCTGGGCAGTCCCGGCCCCCGGCAAGTTTCGGGCGGACAGCTCCACGTTGGGCGACCGGTCCCCCAGCACGATGAGGGGCTTGCGGTCCGCGTTCAGCCGCCGCAAAATATGACCCATCTCCCGGGTCTTGGGCTGCGCCAGGCGCAGCTCGTCAACGACCACCAGCTCGCCGGCTTGCACTTTGGCCGACAGAGCGGAGCGCAGCGCCGCCTGCCGGGCCTTCTGGGGCATCTGCTGTCGGTACTCCCGAGGCTTGGGGCCGAACACGACGCCGCCGCCGACCCAAATGGGGGAGCGAATGCTGCCGTGACGGGCTCGGCCCAGTCCCTTTTGCCGCCACGGCTTCCGACCGCCGCCCCGCACCTCGCCGCGCGTCTTGGTCGACGCCGTTCCCTGGCGCTGATTGTTCAGGTAGACAACGACTGCCTGGTGCAGCAGCGCTTCATTGACCGGTGCGCCAAACACCCGCTCCGACAGCTCGATTTCTCCGACAGGCTGGCCGTCCTGGTTGTACACCGAAACCTTTGGCATCCTCGCGTCGCCTCCCAACGCCGCCGGTCACGACTTATGCTTGACCGTCTCCCGAATGAGCACTAAGCTCCCCCGGGCGCCCGGCACCGACCCTCGTACGAGGATCAGGTTCCGGTCCGCGTCGACCCGCACGACCTTCAATCCTTGAATCGTTCTCCGGCGGCCTCCCATCCGGCCCGGCATCCGGCGGCCCGGGAACACGCGCGCGGGGTCGGTGGCACCAAGCGATCCGACCCGCCGGTGATACATGGAACCGTGGCTCATGGCGCCCCGGCTGAAGCCGTGCCGCTTCACGGTCCCGGCAAATCCTTTCCCTTTCGTCACGCCCGATACATCCACATACTCGCCGGCGGAAAACACGTCGGCTCTCACCTGCGCGCCGACTTCCAGGTCCGCGAACGCCTCTCCGGCCTCGACCCGGATCTCCTGCAAGTGGCGCACGGGCTTGACGCCGGCGGCCTTGAAATGCCCCAACATGGGCTTGTTTACCCGCTTCTCCGGCTGCTCGCCGAACCCAAGCTGCACCGCGGTGTAGCCGTCCCGCTCCGACGTACGCTTCTGAACAACAACGCACGGCCCGGCCTCGATGACCGTAACCGGCACTGCGAAGCCCGACTCGTCAAAGATTTGGGTCATGCCCAGCTTTCTCCCGAGAATGCCCTTGGGCATCCTCCTGCACCTCCCTAGCCCGGACCGCCGTTTGCCCGCCGCATCAAGGCCCTTCGGCCTCAAAGTTTGATCTCAATGTCAACCCCTGCGGGAAGGTCCAGGCGCATCAGCGCGTCCACCGTCTTGGGCGTCGGCTCCAGAATGTCCACCAGACGCTTGTGGGTCCGCATTTCAAACTGCTCGCGCGAGTCCTTGTGGATGTGGGGCGACCGCAACACCGTAAACACATGGCGCTCAGTCGGCAATGGCACCGGACCGGACACCAATGCCCCGGTGCGTTTGGCCGTCTCCACAATGCGTTCGGCGGAGCTGTCCAACAGCTTGTGATCAAACGCCTTCAGCCGAATGCGGATCTTTTGCCTCATCGCCATTGGGCTGCCTCCTCCTGCCGCTCTCAAGCGGCGGGCTCTCAGCGGAAATTCCCTCCTGCGGGTGGAGCGCCGCGCGGAGCAACCTCCCGCTTCATCGCCCGTTCTAAGCTGCTCCCCAGCCGGCGTTGCGAGCGATCCGGCCGGGTGGGGAAGTTCAGGCCAAAATCTTCGTCACAACGCCGGCGCCTACCGTGCGGCCGC
>JACDOI010000083.1 GCA_017656145.1 Bacillota bacterium
GGGGTTTTGTTTTTTTTGGGACAAGGGGGGGGGGTGGCGGGGCGCCCCGGCGGGGGACCCGGGGGCGCGGGGGGCGGCCCCCCGTTGGCGCGTCGTCACTCGCCCTGGTCGAGGGAGTAGCCCCGCTGGCCGTCAAACAGGTAGAGGTTCTCGATCTTGATCCATTCGAGGCCCGCGTGCTCGACCCGTTCTAGCAACGAGCGGATATCCTTGTGGGACATTTCGCGGCCATTTAGGGGCTGGAAGCGGCACCGCCAGTGGTCGGAGGTGAACGTCTCGGGAAACCCGCCCGGATACACCTTGACGCCCCGGTTGGACACCATGACCAGCTGGAACTCCGGCCCCGCCAGCTCTTCCAGCCGCCGTCCCAACGCCTCCGGAGACGTTTCGGCGTTATAGATGAATACGTCGACGCCGTCGAGGTCCCGACGGGGGACGGGCCTGGGTGCGGTTTTGGCGGGCGCGGACACTTTCCGTTCCCGGGCCGTCGTATAGTCGACAGCCGGAAGCTGTTCGGGTCGCTGGCCCAGGCGGTCGACGACGGCCTGGGCGAATTCCTTGGTGCCGACTGAGGGCCTGTCCTTCGCAATGTCGTAGGTGTAGACGCCATCTTCGATAGTCTTCAACCAGGCGTTGTGAACCCGGGTGGCCACCTCGTATTGGCCGATGTGGACGAGCATCATGATCGCGCCGTGCAACAAGCCGGACGGGTTGGCCAGGTTTTGCCCGGCCCGCCGGGGCGCGCTGCCGTGGATAGCCTCGAACATCGCGCACTGATCACCGATGTTGGCCGATCCCGCAAGGCCCACACTTCCTGCGATCTGGGCCGCCACGTCCGAAGCGATGTCGCCGTAGAGGTTCGGCATGACGATGACGTCGAACTGCTCGGGCGTGTCGGCCATCTTGGCCATGCCGATGTCGACGATCCAGTGTTCGCTCTCAATGTCCGGATA
Organism: Bacillota bacterium; assembly: GCA_017656145.1. Classification (GTDB taxonomy): domain Bacteria; phylum Bacillota; class Limnochordia; order Limnochordales; family ZCTH02-B6; genus JACDOI01. The sequence continues at coordinate 954 of JACDOI010000083.1, forward strand.
CTCCGCCGCAATCTCATCAAAGATCTTGTGAAACAAGCCGTCGGTCATCTTCATGATATTGTCCTTCGTAAAGCAAGTCACCTTGCGGCGGTTGTAGGTGCGGGCGTACTCGAACGCGTAGCGGATGATCTTTTCCGAGCCGGGTCTGCTGATGAGCTTCAGGCATTGGACGACGTCCGGCGTTTGCTGGTGTTCGATGCCGGCGTACGTGTCCTCCTCGTTTTCCCGGATGATGACGACGTTCATGTTCGGGTGCTTGGTGGGAATAAACGGATGGTAAGACACGCACGGCCGCACATTGGCGTACAGCCCGAGGGCTTTGCGGGTCGTGACGTTCAGGCTCTTGTAGCCCCCGCCTTGAGGAGTGGTGATGGGCGCCTTGAGAAACACCTTGGTCCGGCGCAACGATTCCCACGCCTCAGGGCCGATGCCCGACGTGTTTCCGGCCAAATACACCTTTTCTCCGATTTCGATGAACTCCGGCTCGATCTGAGCTCCCGCCTCCATGAGGATGTGCAGGGTGGCGTCCATGATTTCGGGGCCGATGCCGTCGCCCTTCGCTACGGTAATGGGGACCTTTCCCGCCATGACCCGACTCCTTTCGCGAGATATCCGTTCCAGCTTCCAATATAACGTAGACAAACAAAGCCTGTAAATGCACGGCACTGGCAGACAGTTCGACGCTTTGCTTCGGCAGGCTCCTTCGTCAACCGGAGACGTTCGGCCCGCGGGTGATGTTCCCAGTGTAGCGGAGGTGCACGGCTCAAAGACTATGCCCGTACCGTCATAAGGGGGTTGATCAGCTTGGCGAGGCTTTCGTGGGAAGCGATCCGCAAAAGCCTCGGCATTCCGGAGGCGACAAGGCCGGATCGCGATTCGGACACCGAGGTCGCGGCGGAGCTGGGGATGCCCGCGACCGCGTCGTCTACGGCCGAGGGCTATGAGACTGCATCTGGGGACGGCGTATCGGTTTCGCCCGTACCGATTACGAAGGGCCAGCGGGTGACGGTGATCTACGAGGGCGTGTTGGCCCGGCAAGGAGCCAAAGCGGTGGTCCTGCATTACGGCATCGGTCCTGGCGACTGGCGGCACGTGCGGGACGTGCCGATGGTGGAAACCGCCCCCGGTCGCTTTGAAGCGTCGCTGGAAGTGCCCATGGACGGCCGGCTGGAGTTTTGCTTCCGAGACGGGGCGTACAATTGGGACAACAACTCCGGCCGCAACTGGAGCTACATCATCCATTCCGGAGGCGGGTCGCTGGCTTGATGGCGCCGCTACAGGCCGAGCCCGCCCGCTCGTTCACAAGGCCACGACGGGACCCGAACCGGGCCGGCGGGCCTGTTGGATCAAGAACTGGGCGATCCGGTCGGCGACGTCCACCCCGGCCACTTTGTCAAACCGGCGGTAGTTGGGCCAAGCGTTGACTTCCAGCACTTCGGGGCCGCGCGGGCCTTCGATGACGTCAACGCCGGCGATGTCCAGTCCGACGCTGGCCGTAGCCCGAATGGAAATGTCAGCGAGTTCTTTGGTGACCGGGCAGCGGGCCGGCCGGCCGCCGGCGGCCACATTGGTCTTCCAGTGGCCCGGAGGGGCGATGCGGTACGTCGCGCCCACCGCTTGATCACCGATGACCATTACCCGGATATCCCGCCCGGGGTTGCGCACGAACTGCTGCAGGTAGACCGGTCGCCGCCGGTGGAGCGTATTGCGCAGCTGCTTGTAGACCGCATGCCAGCCCCGAACCCGCACGATGCCGAATCCGAGCGCGCCCCGCCACGGCTTGAACACCGCAGGCAGGCCGACGGTGGCCTGGACGACGTTGCCCGCATAACGGGGCGCGCCGTCAGAGAAGACGGTCGGAGGGTGTTCTACGCCGCTTACCCCGAACAGGACGGTGGAAAGCGGCTTGATCTTGGCCCGGCGCCACGCCTGGGCCCGGTTGACGACCGGTACGCCCATGGCTTCAAAACATTCGACGATCTCCAGCCCTTTCCCGGACGGGACGTACAAGGCGTTGAGCACCACGTCGGGACGCACTGGCCTTCCAAGGGCGTTGATAACCTGGATGTTGCCGTTTCGCACCCGCACCACGGTGTATTCGGGCACCAGCAGGTTGTAGTGCACGCCCCTGCGACGGAGCCTGCGCAACAGTTCCCGGGTTCGGTATGTCTGTCCCGTCCGGTCGTTGGTGACGATGGCTACCCGCATTCGTGTTCCCCCCCCTGTGGCCCGCCGAGCTGGCCACGGGAAACCGCGCCCCCGGTGGCCGTTTCTCAAGACAGGCCTGGAGCATGGTGTGCCCAGCTCGCAACATTCTAGATTTCCCAAAGGCCGGTCGAGACAGGAACGGCTTCCCGATCCGGCAGGGGCACTCATCGAAACGGTTCGCATTCGCTTTCGAGCCCGGCGGACCATCCGCGCCCGTCGCCCGTACGATGAAAGGAAACGACGCCCGCGGTAGGCGGGCGACGGGGGCTGGCGATGGGGCGCGTCATCGTCACCGGCCCGGCCGGATTCATCGGGTCCCACTTGGTGGACCGGT
>JACDOI010000100.1 GCA_017656145.1 Bacillota bacterium
TATATATAATTATACATAGATATTTTTTATACCCACAACACAAAACCCAATACAGTAATCTTTTCCTGAATTTTCACCATTTGCAACACAATTAAATCAAAGGAAGTCCTGTGAAACTAGAATACCTGATCCTTGGTCTGCTTGAAATCAGTCCTCAAACAGGTTATAGCATCAAAAAATTTCTGGACACAGAAGGTCGTTTTATCAACGCCCGCCGCCCCCTAAGCCAGATTTATACAACGTTGAAAAAGATGGCAGAAAACAAATGGGTCGTGTTTGATGAAGAACATCGTGACAGCAAACCTGATCTGAAAATATATCATAATACAAAAATCGGCAAACAGGTTTTTATAGATTACCTGCATAGCCCGATGATAAAATCCTTCCGCTATCGCGAAAGCGATATCTACTACCGGGTTATGTTTTCATTTCTGGTTAAACCAGAGGTGATTCTTAACCACCTGAAAAATGAATTAGACTTTCGCAAAGAACAAATTGCCCAATTCCGAATCCGAGATCGAAGCATTCTATCAACACATTTATCTCCAGCACAACTGAATGAAGTTAATACTACTTACGAAATGCTGCACACTTTTGGTGCCAGAGCGATAGATGATTACATGGATTCGTTAGAGGAGATGGTTCGCTTTTTTGAAACAAGGAAAAACATAAACAACTGAGATTTATGTTAAATAATTGATCCATTCAAAACACTAAGGAGCTTGAAATGACAACAGTAACACAACCAGAAGGAAATAGCAGAGCTAAAATTAAAGGACGCTGGAGGAGCGCGTTTTCGTTGAGCCTTGCTTCAATGCTGGATAACAATGAAGGGACTGGCTTTATTACTGCCATGTTTCCAATAATCCGTGCACAAATGGGAATGACATTAGGTGCTTTAGGGTGGATGGCCGCCCTCCCTAAAATGATCGGGGTTATATTCGGACCGTTTTGGGCAAGTGTTGGACGAAAATATAATCGCAAGAATGTACTTATTTTTGCAACAGGTTTCTGGGGTCTCTGGGCCATTGCTATTGGCTTTGCGCAAAGCGTGTGGGCACTCTTCCTGTTAGTAGCGATATCGCTGATTGGAGCCTCTGCCAGCCAGCCGCTGATGCAGGAATTGTTAATGGATTTGTTTGATGATAAAGAACGTGGCAAAGCCGTCAGCATTGTTTATGGAGTGGCCGGGATGTTCATGCTGCCACTGGGAGTTGTAAATTCCTGGTTATCAACGATGGATAGTGGATGGAGGTATGGTTTCTACGCTGTCGGTATTCTCAGCGCCCTCAGCGGGATTGTCATCTGGCTATTCTTAGATGACCCGGGACGGGGTGCATCTGACATGGCTATGGAAAAAGTGGAAGCTGCTCGCAAAGAAGAATATGGACTGGTAAATATTCAGGAAGTCAAAGAATTGTTCAAAATTAAAACTTTTGTGCTGATGCTTGGTCAGCGTATGCTCAGCGGACATCTGTTGTTTTTATCTATGGGTGTTGTTTACATGGTGGATGTCCTCGGCATTGATCTGGCTCAGGCTAACCTGATGATCATTCCTTTTTATGCTGGGATGCTCCTTGGTATGTTTATGTTTGGTTTCATCGGCGACTGGGTTCATAAGAAAAGCCCAAAATATGGACGCATTGTTACCATTCAATCTATTCAATTCATCTATGCTATCCTCGCGCTGATCATGCTGACTGGTAATTTTGAAAATACAAGCACCTACACTTTTATTTTTGCATTAATGGGTTTCTTTGGTTCTGCCAATATGAGCGTCAACCGACCGATTGTCGCCGCAGTTGTAAAACCTGAATGGCGCGGTACAGCGTTCGCACTGTTTGTCTCTGTTTTTGAAGCGATCGCATGGGCAATATACAATATCGCTGCCGGTAAACTTGGTCAGATTTTTGGTCTAAAACCAGTTTTCGTGGTTGTTCTGGTAGGTATTATGCTGGTAAACACAGCCTTTATCACCTTGCTTTATAAACCTTATGCAAAAGATGTCAAAGCACTGGAAAATGAAATGGAAAGTCGTCGGCAGGCATTAATCAATCAGGGGGCTGAAGCATAAAATGAATGAAAATAAAATAGAGTTGCAATTAGAAAATCATCAAGCCTATTTAGATTCTGTCCAGCGCACTGCTGGACAGAATCAACCAAATATTGTTTTGGTCTTTGTGGATGACATGGGACACGGCGACATTTCCTGTTTCGGGTCTAAGGCCATTCATACCCCAAATCTTGACAAATTGGCTGAAAATGGAGCCAAGATGCACAATTTTTATGCATCCAGCTCGGTTTGCTCGCCATCACGTTTTAGCTGTATGACGGGGCGCTATCCGACCCGTGGTTTCGTGCATAATGTTTTCTTCCCAAAAAGACATCCAATTGGAAAACTATTCAGTCCCTTCATGTTCCCTTATGGCATCCGGGGGATTTTACCTGATGAAATCACAGTAGCTGAAGCACTACATGCCGCGGGATATAAAACTGGTATCTTTGGGAAATGGCACCTGGGTGACAAGAGTCCTTATCTGCCAAATGAAAAAGGGTTTGACCACTTTTTCGGTTCCTATTATTCCAATGATATGAAGCCATACGCTTATTATCGAAATAATGAGATTGTCATTGAAGCCCCTGCAGATCAGACCCAGCTTACCAAACAGATCACGACAGAAATTCTGGACTTCATTGATACTAACCATGAGCAGCCATTCTTTGTTTACTACCCATCACCATTTCCCCACTTTCCTGTGCATGCCAGTCAAGATTTCACTGGATCATCCAATGCCGGAACCTATGGCGATTGTGTACAGGAAA
>JACDOI010000114.1 GCA_017656145.1 Bacillota bacterium
TGTATGGAATCCATCCGAACAGCTAACCGGGGGAACCCGTGCATTTTATATCGTTGCTGGTCTTGGTATGATAGCTTTTGCCGTCGGTATTGTCTTATTTGCTTACTGGTGGAATAGAAAAGTACATCAAGACAAGAATATGGCAGCTTTTGCCGGTGGCTTGACAGCGATGAACGTCATGGGAAGCGCTTTTAGAGGTTAAAAGAATGATTTATATTTTTGTAAAGATAAATCATGTCAAATGTTATAATACGCCAACTTGTAAAACTTCAGTCAGAATTTGACAAAGAAAAAAGCAGCGAGATATTTGGAGACACCGGAAAACTCGGAGACCACTTATACAGCAAATATTTAGCTATTGGAAACAATATAGTTACATTTTACACCATTCTAGATAAACCTAATAAAGCAATTTTGTGCAATTACTTAGATAGAAAAGTTGTAGAGTATGGAACGTACAGTGTGTATGATGATTTGTAAGCGCGGGGTTAGTATAATTTATACTTTTTAGTATAAATTTCTTATATTTCATCGATATCTATTTCTCCCAGTTTTTCGTCTTCGTCGACAAACTCTACCAGATCTTCAAGATCTTCGTCTCGACCTTGTTCTGCAATAAGACCTTTCTTTTTCAAATAATTAACTTCGTTAGAAGACAGTAGATCTAGTATATCATGATTCACCCTATCTTTACCATTTGCAGTTTTGGCTTCCAATGTCTGAAAATCTCTTGAACTCACGATACAAAACATTCCTCTATTGCACCAGTTCTTTTTTCGTTTTCTTATTCTTCCCGCTAGGCGGGCCATTGACTCAGAACCATCTGGTAGTCTGATCAAAAATCTACGATTACCTTTGGGTTCAAGTACTTCAGCGTACTGTTGTTCGTCGTCGCATAATATTTGGGAATCCGGCCGTCTCGCGGTCGGATCAATAGTTGTCTTTCGACTTTTATCCTTGTTAGCTCGTTTTTTATCTCGTTTAGGCATGCTCGTTTAATTCTTATTAAACGAGGAAAAATCATTTTTGTTAGTAGTGAATAAAATTTCCTCTAGTGTTAAAAAATCCAGAGGAGGCATTTTCGTCTTTTTTATAATTTTCTTTTTCTATTCCCAAGTCTATGACTATTATTCCTTCTTCAGCGCATATAAGCGCGATTATACTTATCACGAGTAGTATCGTGAGCCATGTTTGACGGCATTTTATACAGCTATAACATTGAAATAAACAGCAGCGCATACTTATATTCGTTGAATACAAGTATATCTATGATGAAGCACGACGCATAACTTCTACCGGATCGGCTAGCGCGTAATAATTATCCTCATCGGGTCCAAAATGCAAATTGTAAATGTTAACTTTAGCAACAACCATTCCTGGGCCAAGAGAGGGGTAATCACGGTTATTGTATTCGTCGTCGCTCAGTTTCATAAGACACAGCCATTTTCCTTCTAGATCAATGTTTTCAGGGGCTTCTCCATGTTTATTCTTGTTCCATTCTTCTATAATCGCAAGTTCAAGTTGTTCAATCATCTCACTATTCTGATAGAGTAGTGAAATATTTCAATTTGTGAATAGCTTCTCAATACCTATCTCGTCTAATATCTTCTGATAGTTACTGGTAAACCGTTCGGATTTGAAATTTGCGCCGTGATGCAAAAATGAGAGCAAGGTTAATACTCCTTCAACACTCAAAAGTTCGCTTAATTTCACATCTTGAACTTGTCTTGATCCAATATTTATAGCGTTTATTTTATCTCTGGTGTTCTCCGCTAGTGTTTGAGGTGTTAGGTTGTTTCTTACCATGCAAAAAGCTAATAAAAGCCCCGGCTCCTTTTTATCATTAGTCAGAAATTCTGCCTTGTCCAAACACATGCATATAAGCATCTTATCAATGCTATTTATATTCTGTTGTTCTAGAAAATTGCTTATACTTTCTGGAGACCATGTGGTCAAAGTCTTTACGTAATCGTCCATTTATTATTCGAGATAATAAATGTTGTCGCGAAAGTTATTTAAAGGACCATTCATTAAACGCGGTAGTTTTGAGGTGAAACCAGGGGCATGAAAATAGGTTTATACTTTACTCTGAGTTTATGCCTATGCTCTTTATAGCCCGGAGCTCTTCTTTTTTCCGCGGAGAAGCTTGCGACGAGGTTTTGCGTCCTCATCTGAGGAAGTTGTTGCTCCTTTACTATTGACGGCAACTTTCTTTTTTACTTTCTTAACAGTAGTTGATGCAGAAGGCGTCGTTGTAGTAGCTGCTGGCTTGCTTGATGTCTTTGTAGACTTTCCACCCGTAGACATTGCATTTAGTTCCTTGATACGCTTCTGAAGAACGTTGCTGATGTCGGTTACACTGACTTTGCCTTGCGTTAGACCCGCAAGCTTGGCCTGAAGACGCCCACAATCGGTGTTCAATTTGGTGATAAATTGAAGAAGTTTTTGATCTGACACATCAACAGAAGTCGCGGTGGTGGGTGTAGCTACTGGTGCCTTATAATCACTAAGACCAGCTACTACTGCTGGAAGCTTTTTGATACTAAAAATCCAAGCCGGCCCGCATTTGAGGCGGCTATTCCACTTCCCTCCAAGAGACTTCATCGTCTCTTTGATATCTGTTGTTTCACCCTTAACAACAAAGGACTTGTCACTATACTTCTCCATCGCAACTTCGATGGAATTTCCGTCACTAACATTAACGGTTATACTGCTTGGAATTTGTGTATTTGTTAAACTCGTCATCCTTATTTAAAATGTAAGTAAGGATAAAATTT
>JACDOI010000084.1 GCA_017656145.1 Bacillota bacterium
GGGGGCGGGGGCGGGGGGGGCGCGGGCCCGGGGGGGGGGTGGGGGGGGGGGTGGCTGCTGCCCGCCCCCGCCGCCCCGCCGCCGCCCCCCCCGGCCGGGTCCCGGGCGGTGCGCCGGGGCTGGGACATGGACTCCGCCCTCAGCCAGCGCCGCTTTGACGTCGTCGAGCAGCTGGAAGGCCTGGCCCGGCAGCGGGGCTGCACCGTGAGCCAGCTCGCGCTCAACTGGTTGTTGCAGCAGCCGGCGGTCACCGCGCCCATCATCGGCCCCCGGACCATGGAGCAGCTGGAAGACAACCTGGGCGCCCTCGGGTGGTCCTTGTCGGCTGAAGAACTGGCGGCCATCGACCGGCTCGTCCCGCCGGGAACCGAGATCCATCCGATGTACTGACGGGCTCGGCAGCTCGCGCCAGCGGTCGATGCTCCGTCCTGTTGGCGCGGGCTAGCCGGGATCCGCTGGCAGCAAGTCTTGAAACCAAAAGCGGCCCCGCCGTTCCACCGGGCCCATCGCGCAGGCGACCGGGAACCGAAAACCGGGGCCGTCCGACACGAACGTGTGGAACTCGCCCCGCTCACCGCACGGATCGATGCCGGCCGGCAGCCCGTCCAACAGAGCCCGGTCGTAATTTCGCCCAAGAAACCGGCTGTCCAATTGCTCGGTGTCGATCGCGACCAGCCGCGCGGAAAATCCCAATCCGATGATTTCTTCGGCCACGTCCCGGCTGTCCCGGCCCCACAAGGGAAATACGGCCTCCATGCCCGCCTCCTGCATCCGGGCTTCCCGGTACGCCCGCACGTCCTCCAGGAAGATGTCGCCGAACGCGACGGCCTGAATTCCCCGGGACTTGGCATCCTCGAGAATGTTCGCCATCCGGGCCGCGTACTGTTCGTCGGTACACGGCACCGGCAGCGGGACTTCCACCACATCAAGGCCCAGGGATGCCGCCTGCCGGTGAAGAAGGGCGCGGCGGACGCCGTGGATTGACGTGCGCCGGTACGTTTCGCTTACAGTGGTCAACAGGCCCGCCACGCGCCACCGGCTAGACTGCCGCAGGTGAAAAAGAGCCAGGGCAGAGTCTTTCCCTCCGCTCCATGAAAGGTAAATCGCTGTCATGACGCCTTCTCGCCCCCTATGCTGGGACGGACGGGCACCGGGTCGAGAACCTCCACCCGGGGCGGCCGGCCCCCTTCCCGTACGATGCGGTTTTCTACTCCAAACACATATTCGATGAGCGGCTCGACCAACACGTGTTCCACCGGCCCGCTGGCCGCAAGCCGCCCGTCCTTCATCACCAGGACGGTTTCGCAAAACCGCAGCGCCCAGTTGAGGTCGTGCAGCGCGATCACCACGGTCCATCCGAACCGGGCCCGCAAATCCGCTATGAGCCGCAAGATCTCCAGCTGATACCTCACGTCCAAGTGCGCAATGGGCTCATCCAAAAACAGCACCCGGGGCTTTTGCGCCAGCGCCCGGGCCAAAAACACCCGCTGCCGCTCGCCCCCCGACAAGCCGGACACCGGCCGGTCCCGCAAGGCGGCCACCCCTGTGGCGGCCATCGCCTCTTCCACCGCCCGCCGGTCTTCTTCGGCAAACCGCGCAAGCGGCCGCCGGTGCGGGTAGCGGCCCATCGCGACGACATCCCAGACGGTGAACCCAAAGCCGATGCCGGGGTTTTGGCTTACAAAGGCCATCTGCCGTGCCCGTTCCCGGTCGGGCCAGCAAGCCATAGGCCGGCCTTCAAAGACGACCTCGCCCCGGGACGGCCGGGCGATCCCGGCCATAACCCGCAAGAGCGTCGTCTTGCCGGCGCCATTGGGTCCCAGAACGCCGACGAACCCGCCCCGCTCGATGCGGGCCCGGACGCCCGAAAGGACGGGCCGGCCGTCGATGAAAACGTCCACGTCCAATACGTCGAGCACGCCACTCTCACCCCGTCAGCGTTCAGCCTTCAGCCCCACGTCACGTCCCGCCGGCGGGAGAGCAAAAACAGAAAAAACGGCGCCCCGCACAACGCCGTCACGATGCCCGTGCGGATTTCCACCGGGCTGAAGGCGGTGCGGGCCACCGCGTCCGCCGCGATGAGAAACGCCGCGCCGGCAAGGCCGCTTGCGGGCAACAGCCACCGGTGGTCGGGCCCGGCGACGAGCCGGACCATGTGCGGCACGATGACGCCCACAAACCCGATGATCCCCGCGACCGACACCACCGCCCCGGTGGCCAGCGACGCCAGAACGAGCACCCACCGCTTGGTGCGCTCCACCGGAACGCCCAGCGAGCGGGCGTCGTCCTCGCCCCCCAACAGCGCATTGAGGTCGGCCGCCAAAAGCCACAATCCCGCGCTTCCCAGGACAGCCAGCGGAGTGACGGCCGCGAGATGTTCCCAGCGCTTGCCGGCCAAGTTGCCCATGAGCCAGTACACGACCTGCCGCAAGATCCCATCGTCCATGAAGTGGTACAGCAAGGAAATGACGGCCGCGCACAAGCTGCTCACCGCGGCTCCCGACAAAAGCAGCGTGGCCGTATCGGTGCGGCCGCCCCGGGTGGCGAGCCCGTACACGCCCAGGGCCGCGGCCAGCGCCCCGGCAAACGCTGCCGCGGGCACAAGCCATGGGTGGATCAAGGGCCAACCGAGGGAAATGCCGACGACGGCGCCCAGCGCGCCGCCCGACGACACCCCGAGGATGTCCGGTGAGGCCAGCGGATTTTTGAACAGCGCCTGCATGGCCGCCCCGCACACGCCCAAGACGAACCCGGCGAGCCCCGCCGAGAGCAC
>JACDOI010000085.1 GCA_017656145.1 Bacillota bacterium
GGGGTTCAACCAAGCGGAACTCTTGGCCCGGGAGGTGGCGGCCCGCCTCGGGCGGCCGCTGCTTCCGGATGTTCTTGAGCGGGTGCGCCCCACGGAGCGGCAGAGCCGGCTGCCGGCCGGCGCCCGCCGGGACAACGTGCGGGGGGCTTTCCGGGCCCGGGAGCCGGCCAAGCTGGCGGGGGCTCGGATATTGCTGGTCGACGACGTGTTGACCTCCGGCGAGACGGCCAGCGAGGCCGCCCGGGCCCTGTTGCGGGCCGGAGCGGCGAGCGTCAGCGTCCTCTGCCTGGCTGTCGGCGTCTACGAAGAAGATTGGCGCCGCCGGTTCGCCGCCCGAGCGCCGTAGCCGCTGCCGGCAGGAGAGCGGGCTTGCCTTGACGAAGGTTGGGGCCCGCGAATTTCCGCTCAAGGCTGCCGCGTTTCCCGCCGAAGCTGGGGATAGAACGCGGTCGAGGTGGCTTGGGATCATGATGGTCTCCGACAAGCAGGTCCACCAGGTAGCCAGGCTGTTCGCCGCCCAAATGCACAACCGCGCGGCGGGCACGCCGTCGCCGTCCGGGCCCGGCATGCGCCCGGACAGGGTGGAGCTGTCGCAGGAGAGCCGCGAGGTGCAGGCCGCCCGGCAGGCCATCGCTCGGACCCCTGACGTGCGGGAGGAGACGGTGGCCCGCATCAAAGCGGCTCTGGAAACCGGTACCTATCGGGTCAGCGGCCTCCAGGTGGCCCAGAAGATGCTGGGCCGCACACTGGTGGATCGCCTGCGCTGACCGTTGCCCGCCGCCCGCCCGCGCTCGCGGGGGGAATCGCCTTGCACACGGCCGAACTGGCGCGCCTCGCTGAGATCTTGGCCGCTCAGGACGGGCTTTGCCGGCGCCTGCTGGCCTGCGCCCGGCGGCAACAAGAGGCCATCCGTTCTCGCCGGCCGCCGGTCATCGAAGAAACCGCGCGGGAGCAAGAGCAGCTGTTCGGCGAGTTGACCCGGTGGGAAGAAGAGCGCGTGGCGCTGACCGGCGCCGGTGGCCCGAGCCTCTCGGAGATCGTTGCCGGTGCGCCGTCTCCCTGGCGGGAGCGGCTTGAGTCCCTCGGCCGGAAAGTCCGCGAAGGAATTGAGGCGTTTCTTGCCGCGAACCGCACAAACCAAAGGCTCTTGGAGCAAGAACTGGCGCTCATTGACATGTACTTGAGCGTGCTCAGCCCCGGCCCGGACGCGGGGGCGTACGGCCACCCCGCTTCGGCCCGCCGGCCGGGGGCGAGCGCGCCGCGGGCGTTCGACGCCCGGGCGTAAGCGCCCGGTTCGGGAGGGACATGCGCGATGCGATCGACCTTCTTCGGCCTTGACATCGCCCGGCGAGCGCTGCAGGCCCAGCAGCGGGCGCTGGACGTCGTCGGGCACAACATCGCCAACGCGAACACGCCGGGCTACTCCCGCCAGGTGGCGGTGTTGTCGACATCGCCCGCGTACACGCTGCCTTCGTTCCACTCGCCCCTGCAAGCGGGCCAGGTGGGTACCGGAGTGCAGGTGGAAGCCATCCGCCGGCTGCGGGATGAGTTCGTCGAGATGCAGTTGCGCAACGAGACCGAGTCGTCCGGACGGTGGGAGGCCCGGTATGAGGCGTTGCAGCAAGTGGAGCTCATGATTCAGGAGCCATCGGATCTCGGCCTGCGGGATGCCTTGGATCAGTTCTGGCAGTCGCTTCAGGATTTGCACCAGCAGCCAGAGAGCGACGCGGCCCGGGCCGTTGTGCGGGAGCGGGCTCTCGCCTTGACGGCCGCGTTTCAGCACGTGCACAAGCAGCTGAGCGACTTGCGGGCGGATCTCGACCGGATGGTGGGCCTTGAGGTTCAGCGCATCAACAGCTTGCTCGAGCGGCTTGCCGACGTCAACGGCCAGATCTACCGGGTGGCGCTTTCCGGACAAGAGCCCAACGACCTTTTGGACCAGCGGGACCAGTTGTTGCTTGAGCTTGCGGAACTCGCGGACATCCATGTGACGGTGCTTGATAACCGCATGGTCGAGGTCAGCATCGGTGGGCTGACGGTGGTGGACGGCAACCGGGCGGTGCCGCTTGTGGCCGAACCCGATCCGGCCAACGGCGATTTGCTGGCCGTCCGCTGGGAACCGACTGGCAAAGCGCTCACCATCACCAACGGCCGCCTGGCGGGGATTTTGGAAGCCCGGGACCAGCTGGTGGCCGGTTACTTGCAAGACCTAGACACCCTGGCCGCGACGATCATTGTCGAGTTCAACAACGTACACCGGTCGGGCTACACGCTGGAGGACCCGGCCCAATCCGGCGGGGACTTTTTCACCGGCACCGGCGCGCAAGATTTCGGCGTGCACGACGACATCCTGCAGGACTTAAAGAAGATCGCCGCCTCCGCCAGCGGAGAACCCGGTGACGGAGGCAACGCGCTGGAGCTGGCCCGGATATTCGAGCAGCCGTTCGCCGGCCTTGGCGGCGTCAGCATGGACGACTACCTGCGGTCTTTCGTATCGAGCGTCGGGGTGGCCCCGCCCGCGGCCCGCCACCACGCCCCCAGCGGCCGCCACCCAGGACGACATGCCGGGAAACCCGCGCCCCCGGATCAGCGATTTTTATGATTAGTAAGTGTTTACGGCCCACTGGAGTACTTTGGGCG
>JACDOI010000103.1 GCA_017656145.1 Bacillota bacterium
CTTTTCGGTTGTCAAAGAGCACTCAGGTGGTCAACTATTAGGTTAGCGAATACACACGTGGGGGTGAACCGAACGGCAAGTCCACGAAGGCGGCCGGCATCGGGTCGTCCCCACGCACGTGGGGGTGAACCGGCCCTCGGAGTGGGGCGCTCGCAGCGGTACCAGGCGTCCCCACGCACGTGGGGGTGAACCGATACCGTTCCATGGACCCGAAGATGGCAACATGTCGTCCCCACGCACGTGGGGGTGAACCGCCCATCGGTGTTCTGAACGGCGCCGGGGCCCTGTCGTCCCCACGCAGGTGGGGGTGAACCGGAGGGCCTGCCCCAACAGGTCAGCGTGATGAGGTCGTCCCCACGCACGTGGGGGTGAACCGCGTCAATGGGACCGCATGTCCACGGACTATAAGTCGTCCCCACGCACGTGGGGGTGAACCGCGGTGCGGCTGACGGTGATGGCTGCTGAGCGGGTCGTCCCCACGCACGTGGGGGTGAACCGATCATACCGTCCTGCAGGCGGTAACGGAACCGGTCGTCCCCACGCACGTGGGGGTGAACCGCGCACGATGGTCTCCGCTCCTGCATCTCCCGGGTCGTCCCCACGCACGTGGGGGTGAACCTACTTGATCCCTACCCCAGCCCCGCGGCCAGCCGTCGTCCCCACGCACGTGGGGGTGACCCGGAGCGAGGCAGCGGCGCGGGCTACGGTGTCGTCCCCACTCCCGTGAGGGTGAACCGACGATCTGGCGCTGAGGGTTGGGACGGTGAAAAACATCCCCACCAGCCCTGCAGGACCGGTAGGGATGTTTGGCGGATCCTCAGAACGGCTTACCCCTCCCACACGAGGGTGAAATCGAACCCGACGAGACCTAATTCCTGTACCCGCTGAACAAATTCTTCGGTTACGAACACCCACAGGGTTGGGATCTGGGTTAACTTGAAGATTGCTGCCTGTCCCACCTTGTCAGATCTAAAGACGTACTCATACACCGCCATGACCTGACCGTCGTCGGGGAAGCGACTGATTTCCGACCGCTCCTCATCCAGGGCATCGGACAGGGTGGTCACGTTATAGACAAAGTACTCGCCTTCATCGCATAGAAGGGGAAGGATCTCACCATTTGGCTCGAGCAGGTCCCACAGTCCTTCCGCCGCACGGGTGCTGAAGACGGGGCAGCTTGACCGGAGCGATGGGAAGTCGCTTGGCTTGAGTCCCTCTGGTACCTGTTCGTGGCGCCAGACGGCTACCCGTATCGGCACCCAGCTGGCGCTGCGTGGCCTGCCGTCAAACTCGCGGAGGATTTCATACTCGGCCTCGTCGGGGGTATAAAACGTCTGATAATCCTCCTTGTCAGCCCGGAGCCAGTAGATCTTCAACGCAATCACTCCTTACCAAGGGGTGCGGCCGGCACGCAGTTTGTCCGCAATCTCGCGGAGGCCTGCGGTCACCTTGGCCCTCTTCTCCGTCAGGGACCTTCCCGCTTGCTCCGCCAACTCGAGGTTGTTTGCAATGTACTCTACCGCATCCCGAGTGTGGATGCCCTGGCCGCGATGAAACTGCTCGGGCAGCCAGACACCGTTTTCTGCGGTATCGATGTGGAGCCCCACACGCTGCAATACTGCACGAGCACGATTGCCGTCCAGGGTCTTGCTCCAGGTGCTCGGGACGATATGGTGAGCATCATAGCCGTCTGCTGGTTTGGGGTGGTCGGCTGCCTTCAGATTGGCTTTGAGTTTCTGCGCATGGGCGCGGGTGTTCATCCCGCCGCTCTTCGGCACCTTCTGCATCAGGCCGGCCAGGCTGCTCCCCGACTTGGCCATCAGCACTGCGCCGGCCGCCACCTGGGCCGCCCCTGAAGCCACACCGGCCTTGGTGATGACCACGCCGCCAGCCAGGGAGAGACCGCCGGTGGCCGGCACCGCGGCCACGGAAGCGCCGCCGGCGCCGATGCTGGCAACAATGGTGCCCACGCCGGAAACGATCTGGGTGAGCCCCACCAGCCCCTGGAACAGGTCGCCGCTGACCCGCCCGAAGTGGAAGGCCGCGGACTGGAGCTCCATGTACTCCCTGAGGCCATAGGGGGTCAGGTCTGCCCCGAAGATGAAGTCCGCCGCGTCAGCGCCCAGTTCCGCCTGGTTCAGAATGAACTCCAGGGCAAACCCCATCAGGGCGTCTCCGGCCGCCTCGCCCTCTCGCAGGGCCTCTGAATCGGGCGCCTCGTAGTAGGCCCTGATCCGAAAGCTCTGGTGGCCGCCCCCGCCCTGTTACGTCGTCCCCACACACGTGGGAGTGAACCGGCCGACCGAGATAAAGAGCACGGATAACCTACACTCGGCGATACGGTCGCGAAGGGCGAGGCACTTATGCCTCGCCCCACGGTTGGTCTTCAACCCTCGGCCTTCGTCTCCCCTTCCACACTGGCCGCCGCCTGCGCCTCCGCCTCTTCGCTGATGTGGCGGGGAGC
>JACDOI010000096.1 GCA_017656145.1 Bacillota bacterium
GGCCTATTTTGGAGGGAGCCGATATATAGGTGGATGATCAAACCCAGACACATAAGGATGTTTGCGAGACTTCAGGCAAAGATCTTGGAGAACTCATCGGCGCACGTTAAATCTAATGGAATCCTCCTATACTCGGCTTGCAGCCTCTCGATTGAGGAGAATGAACTCATCTTGGAAGATTTTCTTAAAATTCATCCAGAATTTGAATTAGAAGAAGTAGATCCTAAGCTTGGAGATCATGGGCTTAGGGGGTTGAGTGAGGCGAGGAGACTATATCCTCATAGAGATCGATGTAATGGATTCTTCCTCGCAAAACTCGTTAAGAGATCTTAGCATTCCTCGCCAGGGCTGTGTAAATGAAGTATGCAGCATAACATGATGTTTGACCAAAATCGAATAAGGGATTCACTTCAACTACATCAAGTCCTCCAAGCTTAATTGAGCAGATCTCCTCAATAATCTCTCTAACCATGGTCGGAGATAAGCCGCATGGCTCCGGATTGCTCACCCCTGGAGCATAGGCTGGATCTAATACATCCATGTCTATGCTTAGATAGACCTCATTTAAAGTGGATACATAGTCTTTTACGGCCTTAATCGATCCTACATATTCTTTCATAATCCTATTTGCCTTAAGGATCTTGATCCTCTTTTTCTCCGCGTAGTCGGTGAGGTCGGATGAGGCTTCCCTCACTCCTATAATCATCATCTTCAAATCCCCAAATCTCTCCAAGAGCCTTCTAAGCCATGTCGTGTGATTCAGTCTCGTATCCATGAATTCATCTCTTAAATCGAGGTGAGCATCCAAGACTATCAGTCCTCCTCCGCGTTTACAGACCTTAAGAGCTGAAGCTAAGGTTAAGGTGTGTTCTCCTCCCAAGATTATCGGAGTCTTCCCATCGCTCAAAATCTCCCCGACAATCCTAGAAACTCTCTTCAACATCCATGTAACGCTATTCGTTAAGCTCAAGTCTCCGACATCCGCAAGCCTTATGCCGCTTAAACTTGAGAACTCGATGTTTTCCGAAGCTCTCCTAATCTCCATGGGCGCAAATCTGGCTCCAGGTCTAAAGCTCACGGTGGCGTCGAATGGAACTCCAAATAATATGAACTTGCTCTCCTCATAGCTTCCCTCCGAACTCATAAATGAAGGTTTTTTACAAAGATATAATTTGATCCAATCGTTTTTCATGCCGTTATACATGTATGAAATAAATATTAATGTTGAACTCATTATCAGACATGCGTATGGCTGGGATGAAAAATTGGGTTAGGCTCATGATTATCGCGGCACTTATTACACGCCTCATCCCAGCCCCATTTTTCGGCCATCCATGGGATATGTATATTTGGCTAAAGTCTGGGGAACTTGGGTTAAATCAGGTCAACATATACTTGCTTGGAGATCCAGTCGATTATCCATGGGGCTTCTATGCATACCCGCCCACATGGCTTTACTGGCTCATCTTAACCACCTTTATAGGCAAACTGTATCCCACCCTGAATTTCCATGTGCTTATGATTAAATTACCGATAATAATCTCCGATATATTGGTAGGAATACTAGTTTATGGAATTGCGGCTAGATTGGGATTTGACGAAAAGAAGTCATTACTTATAATGGGGATCTGGCTCTTCAATCCAATAACTTACTTCATGTCTTCCATCTGGGGGATGTTCGATTCAATAGCAGTTCTATTCATGTTGATCTCGATAAAATACATCATAGATGAGAAGTATACCCGATCAGCGATAGCAGCAGGAATAGGAATAGCTGTAAAGATACTTCCAGCCCTAATTCTCCTCCCAACTCTGGTCCACTTATTGAAGTCTGGGAAACTTGATCTCAGAAAATTCATTCTAAGGATTGCTTTGCCCGCAGCCGCGGTCTTCCTTATAATATCAACGCCGTTCCTCACGACTCCAATCGAATACTTCAACGCATTGTTCCACCATACCAAGAGCGTGGGAGGATTTACTTATTGGATAGCGGTCTCCACCTTGGTAAATTTATCAAATTTCTGGTTTATACCATTCATAGCATTCCTTATAATCACCATCTATATCTATAGGAAGATAAGAGTTGGATTGGATGAAGATGGATATATCGACGCTTGCGCCGCCACTGTTGCGGTCTTCCTAGCTACATCTCCGAAGGTAAACATACAGTATACTTTGACGCTGATCCCCCTCCTCTTACTCTCAAAAAGCTTTTGGGCTGAAAAACATTTCAAAAGAAATTTCATACTGTTGATTTCCTCAGCAGTCATCTGGCTTGCATCATCCAGCACGATCCTATATGGATATGATCTAAACTATCTTGGAAGACTTTACATAATGGAGAGCTATGAGCTAAGACCCGAATATATCATAAACATCTTAAGCGGGATGTTTGGAGGGACGAGGTTTGTAGCTCTC
>JACDOI010000116.1 GCA_017656145.1 Bacillota bacterium
GGCGAATATAAATTTGGATGATATGCAGGAATATATGATTGAAGAAGATGGTCATGTTAATTTGAACTTCAATTTAGATTATCTAAACTGGATGGTTCAATTCGCATCACTTTCAGAATATGCATCTCTCCATTTTAGTCCACAATATCCTATGAGATTAAGATATGATTTAGATGTTACAAGTGATAACCTTGTAGCTGATGAAGAAGTAGGTAGTGAACAGGAAAATTATATTGAATTTTATTTGGCTCCCCAAATCACCGACTTCCAGTGATTTACGCTTAAATTTCGAAAAAGGTTTCTTGTCTTGGTGTATTATGGAATATTTAATAGGCGTACTAATTTTTTGTCTAGTTTTATTTTTTTATCTACATATATACTTTCATCTTAAGACAAGCAATGATTTAGAAGTATATACCATCGAACGACCTTCCAAGGAAAAATTAGAGGAGATTTGTGATTTACGTCAACCTGTAACATTTCAGTATATTAATAAAGAATTGTGCAGCCTCTTAACACTAGACGCTATAAATAAAAATTATAGTGCTTTTGATCTAAAAATTAGAGATCATAAAGATGATCCTGATAAGACAGAGCTATATCTCCCTCTAGTGTTTGGAGAAGCTTTTGCTTTACTAAAAAAAAATGAAAATAATAATTATTTTACAGAAAATAATGGTGATTTTCTCTCCGAAACTGGATTGTTACGCACATTTCGACATAATGATCTATTTTTACGACCCCCTCTTGTGTCCAAATGTATATATGACCTGTGTGCCGGCTCAAAAGGCGTCACAATCCCATTACGCTACAATATGAACTATCGAAACTATATTTATGTCGTGGAAGGCACAATTAGTGTCAAACTTATCCCTCCAGCAGCCGGCCGATACTTACGTGGAGAGAAAGATTATGATAATTTTGAATTTCGTTCCCCAATGAACCCCTGGAATATTCAAGACGAATATAAACGAGAATTTAATAAGGTAAAAAGTCTCGAAGTCAAGTTACAACAAGGCGATATTGTCTTTGTTCCAGCATATTGGTGGTATAGTATCCGCTACGACTCTCCCTCCACATTATGCTATTTTAATTATAGAACTTACATGAATACTTGTGCTATTGCACCTCATATTATTATTTCTTGGTTACAAGCACAGAATATAAAGAGAGATATTGTCGAAAAAGTCAGCACTGCACCACACTCGAGTGAAGAAATAACAAAGTAGAAAAAATTATTAAAGGTAGTTCTACATGTTTATATATCTATTAATTGAAATATAAACTAAAAGTGAATGATCGTCAGTATGAAAAATGGTCTGTATATCATTCATCATCATTAATATTGGCAGATATTAGTCTTAACCCCATTCAACATAAGCTTTTTGATCAAGATATTTTCAGCCTTGATGATAGGGAAAAAATTACACTTGAACATTCTTGTGTGCACATCATGCGAATGATCCCTGGGGTTTTGGTACTTGTGGGTAATAAAACATATGGAAAATGGAAGCGAGATAGATATTTATTTAAATGTATTCCCGATGATTGTCGCTTACCTATTTTTCTTGTGCCATATAAAATAAAATATGGTTTTAGTAAGAAATTAAAAAATAAATATATAACTTTTAAATTCGTTAAATGGGATGGTAAGCATCCACAAGGTTCGATTGTACAAACAATTGGTGATGTGGACAAGCTGTCTAACTTTTATGAATATCAACTATATTGCAAAAGCTTGTATGCTTCGATTCAAAAATTTACAAAGGCGGCGATGCGAGCTCTTAAGAAGAAATCCGAAGATCAATATATTACCATGATACTCGACCAGTATGCAATAGAAGATCGGAGAGAAGAAAAGATATACACAATTGATCCTGCTCAAAGTAAAGATTTTGATGACGGGTTCGGGATCATTTCTCTCGGCGATACTAGCTGGAAACTTAGTGTGTATATATCCAATGTTTCACTCTGGTTTGATGTCATGGACTTGTGGACCTCCTTTTCACAGCGTATTGCTACTATTTATTTGCCTGATCGAAGGCGACCCATGCTACCAACTATTCTCTCCAATGCCCTATGTTCTCTCCAAGAAAACCGAACACGTTTCGCATTTACGTTGGATGTTGTTGTTGAGAATTATACAATTAAGAGTATAAGCTATTGCAATACTTGTATCCGGGTTACTAAGAATTATGTATATGATAGTCCAGAATTGGAGAGAAATCCTGAATATCAAACATTATTAAAGGTGGTGAAGAAAATGAATATTGCGAAGAAGTATATCGATAATATACGTGATAGTCATGATGTAGTGGCATATTTAATGGTCATGATGAACTTTCTCTCCGCGCA
>JACDOI010000086.1 GCA_017656145.1 Bacillota bacterium
GCGTCGTCATCATGTCTGAAGCGACCGCGCAAGAGCTGGGCCTTGCGCCCCGGGCCATTTTCCGGTCCTTCGCGGTGGCCGGGGTCGATCCGGACGTCATGGGCATCGGCCCTATCCGGGCCGTGCCGAAGGCGCTCAAGCTGGCCGGGATTACGCTGGATGAAGTCGGACTCATCGAGCTCAACGAGGCGTTCGCAGCCCAGGCCATCCCGGTCATGCGGGAGCTGGGCCTTGACCTGGCGAAAGTCAACGTGAACGGCGGCGCCATCGCCCTCGGGCACCCGCTGGGCTGCACCGGGGCTCGACAGACGGTGACCCTCATGTACGAAGCGGCCCGGCGGCCTGTGCGGTACGGGCTTGTGACCATGTGCATCGGCGGCGGCATGGGCGCGGCCGGCGTGTTCGAGTTCGCCGGCGTCAACGGCGCGGCGTAATTCCACCCGCCGGGCCGTTTTGCGAGAAACGCCGCGGGCACCCATCCCAAGAGAAAGGCGGGCGGACGAATGCAGGATGTTCAGGCGACCAAACGGGGCGGCGGCTTCATGCTCGGCTCCCCGCCGGCGTCCGAGGTGTTTACCCCGGAAGATCTGAGCAGCGAGCAGCGGCTCATCGGCGAGACGGCCTCGGGGTTCGCCCGGGATGAAGTGCTGCCCCTCCTTGACAAGCTGGAGAGCCAAGAGCATGAACATTCGGTAGCGCTTGTGCGCCGCGCCGGGGAGCTGGGACTTTTGGCCGCCGACATCCCCGAGGAGTTCGGCGGCCTGGGGCTTCCCATCACGTCCTCGACCTTGATTACCGAGGCCATCGGCCAAAGCGGCTCCTTCGGCATCACCTTCGGCGCCCATACCGGCATCGGGACGTTGCCCATCGTGTTTTTCGGCAACGAAGACCAGAAGCGCCGCTACCTGCCCAAGCTCGCCACCGGCGAATGGATCGCCGCCTACGCCTTGACCGAGCCCGACGCGGGCTCCGACGCCTTGGGGGGCAAGACGACCGCGGCGCTCGCGCCCGGCGGCCGTCAGTACGTCCTGCGGGGCCAAAAGCAGTGGATCACAAACGCCGCCTTTGCGGACGTGTTCATCGTGTACGCGAAGGTGGACGGGAGAATGACCGCGTTCATCGTGCGGCGGGACGCGCCGGGGTTGTCCGTGGGCCCCGAGGTCAAGAAGATGGGCATCAAGGGCTCATCCACGTGCGCCGTCTACTTGAACGAAGTTCCCGTCCCGGCCGAGGACGTGCTCGGCGAAGTGGGCCGCGGGCACATCATCGCGTTCAACATCCTCAACATCGGCCGCTGGAAGCTGGCCGCCGGGGCCCTCGGAGGCTGCAAGGCGGTGCTTGCGGCATCGAGCCGCTACGCTCAGCAGCGGCAGCAATTCGGCCGCCCCCTGGCCTCCTTCCCGCTCATCCAGCAGAAACTGGCGGCCATGGCTGTTCGCACCTACGTGTTGGAGAGCATGGTGTACCGCACAGCAGGCCAGCTGGAAGAAGCCGTTCACGCCCTGGACCTCACCGGTGATGCCGGCCAGGAGGCCGCCAGGGCCATCGGCGAGTATGCGGTGGAGGCATCCATCAACAAGGTGTTCGGTTCGGAAGTGCTGGACTTCGTGGCGGACGAGGGCGTGCAAATCCACGGCGGCTACGGCTACATGCAGGAGTACATGGTGGAGCGGGCGTACCGAGATTCCCGCATCAACCGCATCTTCGAGGGGACCAACGAGATCAACCGCCTGCTCATCCCGGGCACGTTGTTGCGGCGCACCATGAAAGGCGAGCTGCCCCTCATGGAAGCATTGCAAGATCTGCAAAAGGAGCTGGTCCAGTTCGCCCCTGCCCTGGGGGAAACGGCGGCCGCGTCGGACGACCCGCTGGCCAAGGAGCGGCGGCTCGTCGACGGCTTGCGGAAGCTCACCCTGATGGTGGCGGGCCAGGCCGTGCAAAAGCACATGGACAACATCGAGAAGGAACAGGAGCTGCTTGCGGCCGCGGCGGATCTCAGCATCGCCCTGTACGGTGCCGAAAGCGCCGTGCTGCGGGCTGAAAAGGCCGGCTATCCGGAGGGGCTTGTGGACATGACGCGCTTGTTTGTCCACGACGCGCTTGACGAGGCGGACGCAACCGCCCGCCGGGCCCTGGCGGCCCTTGAAGAAGGCGACGCGCTGCGGGCGCAGCTTGGCGTCGCCCGCCGGCTCACCCGCCGGGACCCGATCAACGCTGTCGCCCTCGGCCGGGCCATCGCCGCGCGGGTGCTGGAAGCCGAAGGCTACCCTGTCTGAAGCCGCCAGACAGCCCCATCCAACAAGGGCATGGGTCCGGGCCCGATCCTGACAGTTCGGGCCCGGCCCCCTTGGACC
>JACDOI010000107.1 GCA_017656145.1 Bacillota bacterium
ACTCGGTGCCGGGTTGTTATTGAGTAGTGCGACCGCCGCCATGATCTGACCCGATTGGCAGTAACCGCATTGTGGTACCTGTTCGTCAATCCACGCCTGCTGCACAGCATGTAAACCTGGCTCGTCGCTGCCGATTCCCTCAATCGTCGTGATTTCCTGGCCGGTCACTGCCTGCACCGGCGTTACACAGGAACGGATCGGTACGCCATTCGCATGCACCGTACAAGCGCCACATTGGGATATGCCGCAGCCAAATTTGGTGCCGATCAGGCCCACCTGTTCGCGAATTACCCACAAAAGCGGTGTCGTTGGGTCAACATCCAACTCATGTGTTTCGCCGTTGACGTTCAGTGTAATCATGTCGTGACAGTCGCTGAATATGTTGTATGGCACCCTACTCCAAGGTGATTTGAGCAGCAAATCGAATCTGTTTTTATTCCCGTTGCTCAATTACGCTGAATTCGCGATAAACTCCCTGCTGTCGCACATGGGAAGCATTTACATTGGCCACAAAAATACTAAGAAACCTGCAGGGCCTGGTCACTCTTTCAGCTTGTACTTTGAACACGATCTTCTGGTTCGTGCCGCTCATGACGTTTGCTGTTATGAAGCTGGTTGTGCCGATAAAGCCGTTTCGCGCTCTGATGACACGCTGGTTGATGGTGATGGGCGAAAACTGGATAGGCTGCAATGCCTGGATTTTTTCGCTTGGCAACGCAACGAAATGGGACATCCGCGGTTTGGAGGGCCTGAGTAACGAAAAATGGTATTTCGTTATCGCTAACCATCAGACCTGGATCGATATTGTCGTATTGCAGACTGCATTGAACAGGCGCATCCCGTTTCTGAAGTTTTTCATCAAGCAAGAGCTGATCTGGTTTCCTTTTCTTGGCATCGCGTGGTGGGCGATGGATATGCCGTTCATGAAACGTTATTCAAAATCATACCTCGCGAAATACCCGCACAAAAAAGGCGCAGACCTGGAGGCGACTCGAAAGTCATGCCAAAAGTTTTTAGATACACCAACTTCAGTAATCAACTTTGTCGAAGGCACTCGCTTCACAGTAGAAAAAAAGAAGAAACGTGCTTCACAATTTGAATATTTGCTGCCACCGCGCGCGGGTGGTGTAGCGTTGGCGCTGACATCGATGGGCAACATGCTCGACGCAATTGTTGACGTCACGATAGTCTATCCGACCGGTCCTGCAAACTTCTGGGACATAATGTGTGGCGAGTTTGATCAGGTAATCGTCGATATCGCGAAGCGTCCAGTGGATGACTGGATAATTGCCGGCGATTACCAAAATGATCGGGAGTTCCGCAGTAAATTCCACAAATGGCTTACGCGGGTTTGGCAGGATAAAGACGAGAAAATAGGGCTGCTGAACAGAGGTGTTGATTGAGCGTGGAATGTTGCAGCGAAATAACGACTAAAACGGACGATATGCCGTAAACTACGCACTTACTAATATCACCCTGTTGGATTATTAACATGTCAACCAGTCACCACTACGACACGGTCGCATTCGACAAGCGTGATAACGCGACGATGCTGTTTTTTGCGCGCACCACACCAGGCGGCGATATCGACGATTATCTGTTATTGATGCGCGCCGATGGCGAGGATTTTGACGAGGCGCTCTACATTGAAATCAATGAACGCCAGTTTGCCGGTCACGACCTTATCGACGACGCTCAGCTAAGCGGAAACATGTTGATCCTGAAGTTGCGGGAGCCTGCTGCCGAACTTGATGGCGCATCAGAAATCGTGCTCACGTACGACGAATCGGCGGAAAACAAGGCGAATATGGAATCGGGTGCACTGCGTGTACTGGCTGACAAATTGTCCGGCGGTCACGCCTGACCGGGTAGAGTGTTGCGATGCTCGAGCTTCGCCCCAACTGTGAGAATTGTGATTGTGACCTTCCGCCAGAGTCGCAGGATGCGATGATCTGTACCTTTGAGTGCACATTTTGCCGGCGATGTGTGGATGGTGTGTTTAGGGGCGTCTGTCCAAATTGTGGCGGCAACTTTGAGTCGCGACCGATTCGGCCACAATCTCTATTGCAGAAAGACCCCGCCTCGCAAAAACGGGTGACAAGGAATTGATGCCAGCAGGCGAATACAGTGTCTACCTGGTGCGTTGTAGCGACGGCAGCCTGTACACGGGAATTACCAAGAATGTTTCGCGCCGCATCGAAGAGCATGAGCAGGGTGCTATGGGAGCAAAATACCTGCGTGGTAAGGGGCCACTGGAACTGGTTTTTCAACGACCGATTGGTAATCGGGGCCTGGCACAGCGCGTTGAACATCGT
>JACDOI010000097.1 GCA_017656145.1 Bacillota bacterium
AGAACACTGCTTATTTAATTTTTTAGTCTCCCATAAAAAAAAAGGGAGAATTATTGTTTGTGGACAAATACCAAGACATTATACTAAAATACCATCTGATGCAACTTGGATTAAATTATTGGAAAGCATCAATAGTGCAGATTATATAACTACACAAATAGGTAGCGATTTTAAAAATTGGATTTGGGATTTAATTCATTATAAGAATGTTTATAAAAAATACAAGGAATCTGGGCAATTAAATCTTCTTCTTAAAAATAAAAGCATTTTTTCTAATAATTATAATGATGATGAAAAAATGGATATGCCTTTAGATATTATATATGGTTTAATTGCAAATAAATGGCTTTTAAAAACATTTTCTAATCAAATCGGTTTTATCGGAAATGAAAAAAAGGTGGATATTATTAAGAATCTAATGAAATATAAAGAATATCAAAAATTCATACATAATGATTACTTTCTAGATTATATTGATATACCTCAAAGATGTGCATTAGAAAATGATAATTTTGAAAATTTGATATATGAAAGAATAAAAAAAAGTGAATGTAAAGTTTATTTTATTGGCGCGGGTGTATCAAAATTAAAATTTTTACACAATTTAAAAAAGATAAAACCAAATGGTATATTTATTGACGTGGGTCACGGATTAGATGCTATTGCTGGTATAGCAAATTATAACAGACCATATTTCGGTTCTTGGCAAAATTATAAATTAAAAAATTATAATTATACCGGAACTGATTTTTGCGGCCAACATTCTTGGCATAATGTGATTAATTTATAAATCACCATTTTTCCCTATTTTTTAAATAAAACTTATATGATTTTTCCATACCTTCTTCAAAAGTTGTTTTCCATTTCCATCCCAAAGATTGCAATCTTTTTGAATGAATAATTTCTTCGTGAATCTGTCCTTCGCGATCTACGACATTAATACATTTTACTTTATTACCTGTTAAATTTTTCGCTTGTTTTATCATATCCAATACACTTGTAATTTCTTCTGTTGTTACATTTATAATAGTATATTTTGGTTTATTTTCAACAATTGTAATAATACCACTAACAATATCATCAACATAAGTTAATGTTCTTGTTTGTTTTCCAGAACCATGAACTTCGATTGTTTCATTTTTATGTGCTTTGTCAATAAATACTGCTGGAGCTAATGCAGCTCTCATTTCAGGTCCATAAAAAGTAGCTAATCTCATACAACAATGTGGTAATCCAACTTCCAATATATCTTTTTCACTCTTTTTTTTTGATTTTGCATAAGGTTCTGTTGGACAAGTTGGTGATGTTTCATCTGTTGGATGTGTTTCATTATTACCATAACAACAGCAAGTTGAAGCAAATAATAATCTTGCATTATATTTTTGACACAATTTCAATATATTTCTTGTTCCAATAACATTGATTTTATATGATATTTCTGGTTTCTTAGCAAAAATATTTAAATCTGCACATGCTGCTAGATGAATAATAGTATCGGGTTTAAATGATTTGATTGTTTCTTCCATTTGTTCAACATTTAATATATCATATCCATTAACAATATCATAACTCATTATAGCATGATCATTTTCTTCTAATTTGCGACACAATCGTTTACCTAAAAATCCAGTTCCGCCTGTTATAATAATTTTCATATTATAAATTTTTACTATTTATATTTTTATATAATTATTTATTTTATTAGATATTATTGTTTCTACGTACAACTAATATTCGTATGAAAAATATTTTATTCTATCTAACCCTATAAAGTCATAATATTGTGCAACTTGAGATGGAAAGCCTACTTCACCTAATACTATTCCATCTATTTTATGATCCCATTTAGTATTTTGATCACCTTTATGAAATATACCGATTTTTTCTTCAATTAATTTCAAATTTTTTAATGTTGAAAAATAATACCCCCCATCAGTATATTTACTATCAATAATATTACAATTATATTTTGCATATACATCCTTAAACATATACCCATTTTGACATCTAGTATCGTTTTTTACTACCTTTGTATTTTTTTGATTTTGTGTTGGATCTGAAGATGGAATGTGCTCCCCAATATAAATGTAATTAGTTGAGTTTAATAGATCTTTACTGTGTATAAACCATTCATTATTAGTTGGATGAAAATCTTCCTCAAAATGGGCAATGCATACATCATTATTTTCATTAATTGATTTAAGATATAAATATGTATACCACAAAGCAGCAATTGTGCCACCCCAATTATATTTAACAAATACAACAAATTTATTATCTCCGAGCCACTTTTTAT
>JACDOI010000102.1 GCA_017656145.1 Bacillota bacterium
CAGTACTCCGGAATTCCATCAAATGAATCGAATCCATAGACGGCCCGATCGGCCCGTGCTCCTATCCAGCGAATGGACTTGCCACGGCCAACTCCAAACTCAAGATACAACCCGGGCTCACTGGCCTCACCAACGACGTATTCCACTAATTCAGGGTGCTTTTCAAAATACGGCGCGTCCGGCATGTTCGCCTTGACGTAATCGAGCGTTTCCTTTTTTGCGTCGAGCTGCAGGTCCACTAACAAGTTTGACCCATAATGCTTGAGGACAAAACGACGGAACAAAAATTCGCTAGGTGTACGTTTGAATAATGGCATGTTGTATCCGACGCTTTGCTTCAGTTATTTGTGCGTGGGTGTCTGTGCGCCGGTCTCCCGAACTGCTTGCCGGCCGTGGCGATGGAGTGTAACACAGGGACCGATATGCACGTCCTGCGACGACGAATCTGAAGATCTCAATATCCGGTCGATTGGTGTGGACGAGCACGCAGCAGCTTGAAATGGTGGAATCCCATTTCAATGTACGGCTCAAGCGGAAAGTCCACCATTCCCAGCTGGTCCCTGTCCTTTATTGACTGCGAGCACTGAAATTTGCCGCCCTTGTACTTGTTCAATTTCGAGAGGGACAAATAGCAGAGTTTAGACGGGCAGGTCAGCGCGCAGCCTGCATTAGCAAATAGAATTATCTTGTCTTTCGCATCAATTTTTTCCAGGAAATCGAAGTCTTCGTTCAGGCGCATCGGCAGCACAACAGAATCATATACATCAAATGCCTGATCAATTTTCCTATGCGTCTTGATATTTTTTATAACGCTCCCGTCTAACGTGAAGCTCGGGAAATCACGTCGTATCCAGCGCGCAAGATCATCGTTTGTGACGATGATCGAGTTCATGGAGTTGTGATACTTCTCGAACAAAGGAAGGTTTCGTTCGTATTCCTCGGGCTCTGCATAGTGATTGGACATCGGAATACGTACACCGATGCCGGCATTATTTAATTGCGCGACATCGCGATCCGACAGCTCACGCTTGCTGAATGCCCGTCCACCATACAGCGTGGAGCGCTCTACAAAACCGAAAAGGCTTTCGATTTCACGTAGCGGAATGTTGCCGTATTGCCGCCGCAGAAATGCGAATACAGGCGCATCCGGGGACTTGCTGCGAGCTGAAATCGTATAGGTAACGGTGGCGGGCGCCAGCGGCTCCGCCTTGGTAAATACGCGATCTTGCGGAACCGGTTTGAGAAGCGGTTTTTGTGTGGTTGTAACACCCATTTCGATATATTTATCTGTATGAAGAGCACACTGACACTACAAATACCAATTCGATGATTTCTGCGCCATTCGGAGAAGTACCTAGCAAATTACCCTCATTTGCATACGATCAGAGCGAATTGCGCTATATTATGCCGCTTCCCGGCAGCCCGACCGCTACCTCTATAGGACGACCATGAAACAACTACTTGCCCTGTGGGCGGCCCTCTGTATCACCGCTTGTTCCAGTGCGGATAACGATTCTACTCATACTAGCGTAGCCAATAACGCTTCATCAGAATGGAGCCACGGCGCAATGGCAGCTGCAGCTGACAGTCGTGCCGTCGACGCAGCCGTCGAAATACTGGAGAAAGGCGGCAGCGCAGTCGATGCAGCCATCGCAACTCACGCAGTGCTGGGCCTGGTGGAACCGCAAAGCTCCGGGCTTGGCGGAGGCGCATTTATGCTTGTTTACGAGCGGGAGAACAAAGAATTAACGTACTTTGATGGTAGAGAAACCGCCCCGGCAGGCGCAACCGTAGATATGTTTATGCGCGACGGCGAGGTTCTGGGTTTCTTCGAGTCCTGGCAAAGTGGCCTGGCCATCGGGGTCCCCGGTACGCTCGCTTTATATAAGAGTGCTCATGAAGCACATGGCAAATTACCGTGGGCAGAATTATTTCAACCCGCAATTCGCCTGGCGCAAAATGGATTTAAAGTATCGCCGCGACTAGCGAACTACATGCCCATGATGGCAGAGCGGGGTCGCCTGGATGAGGATCCTGGGGCTGCCGCTTACTTTTACCCCGACGGAGAAGCATTGCAAGTAGGTGACTTGCGCACGAACCCGGAGTATGCGGATACGCTGACGCGAGTTGCTGCAGAGGGCATTGATGCGTTTTATTCAGGTGAGATTGCGGAGGCGATGGCGAATGCGGCCCAGGAAGGACCTGATGGAGGGTCGCTAACCGCACAGGATATTGCCCAGTATCGAGCGGTCTATCGTGAAGTAATTTGTGGCGGCTTTCGCGACATGA
>JACDOI010000106.1 GCA_017656145.1 Bacillota bacterium
CGGCGAATTTTTTGCTCCAAGCTTTTTTCTTTGCCGGTTAAATAACGCAGGCTATCCTGCGCTTCCCGGCGGGAAAAACCCAAACTCTGCAAAGCTTCAATCACTTTCTCATCAGTTTCTTTGAAAAACACTTCTGAAGAGAATTCTGCCAGAAGTTTGCGCGCGGTTTTCTTCCCTATTCCTGGCGCTGCTTCGAGTTTGGCAATGTCTCCCTGCTCAATAAAGTGAAGAAGTTCCTTCGGGCGATACAGAGAAACTAAGCCTAAAGCACCTTTGGGACCTAAACCAGGAATCTTAATTAAGGAAGCAAACAATTCTCTTTCGCGGAAGGAACTAAATCCAAAAAGAGCCGAAGATTTCTCCGTTTGGTACTGGTACACAAACAAGGAAAGCTTGCGCCGACTCGTTAACCGAGGGGGAACATAAACTAGATAGCCCATCCCGCAGGAAGTAGCCAAAATGACAAAATTCGCCCCTTTTGCCTTTACCTCTCCTTCTAGATAAGCTAACATTACTTCAATAATAGGCTACAAAAAACCCCTTTATCAACTAGGAGAAGACCTGTGGCACAGAAAGAGTGGAGAGAAAAGATTACTTCCAAGATTATTGCTACTTATCTTTCTCATCTTCAGGAATTTCCTCCCTACCGACAACGGCATTTTGTCTATCGAGCTTCACTCATTTACCAAAGCCCGCAGTTAAGGCAGGCTTTACAGCAACAAAAAGAGTATCTTCGGTCCCTTATTCCTGCTTTTGAGGAATATTTAGACGATCCAGAAAGCAAAATTCCTTACATCAAGCAGAGGCTAAAAGAATACCGATGCCGAAAGATTAACGATCGACCTAAATTAGAGCAATGGAAAAAACTTATTGAAGTCCGCACCCATCATCCTTATTTATGGCTCTATTTCTACTTCCGACGCCTTCTAAAGCTCAACAAAAAGAAATGGACCCTCAGACTTAAATCTTTGGCTCAGCCCATTCACCAAAAGATTCTTAATCATCCTAACTTTGTCCGGTATGCTCCGGTAACCGCTACCAATATCTTTTTTCTTCACGCGTATCTGGGGATTTTGGATCAGCGAGCAGAATACATCCGACTTTTCAGAAAGATTTTCCAGAAAGTCTCTTCTTCTGACGCCTTAACCCTTACCAATTACATTTACGGACTCACCCATATTGTCATCGGAGACTCCTGCTTTTATGCTTACTGGCCTGACAGAGAAAACCTGGCGTGGACAATAGAGCAGTTTGACCGTGATCAAACGCCAAGGTAGCTCTTTGCTACCGACTGCTTGTCTATTCCAAAGGAGAGACCTTCGCAAAAGACACCGAAGCTTCTCTCAGAAAGGAGTTTGACCCCCGCAAGGGATATATCACCGCCTACAGAAGCCTTCTGTCAGCGGAGCATCTTAATGCTATCGCTCTTTTGCTCTTTAATTTTGAAAAGCTAAAAAATAAACTCAAAACCTTATGAAAAAAATCCTCCTTCTTTTTCCCACTCGTCACGAGCTGATTACCCCAGAAGAAAAACAGCGAGTCAAAGAACTCTTTGCGGAGGTAGAAAAGGAAGGGTGGGCAAAGGTAGACAAAAGTTCGGTAGAGGGAATGTATCTTTTTCTTTCGCCAAACAGAAAGCTAGCTGTTTTTCCGGGAGAGTACTCCCTAGAAAATTATGACCTTGTTTATTTCGTCTCCCTCATAGGAATTGAATGGCTTTACCGGGTACTTGTTAAGCTGTATCCCAAATTGCCTCTTTTTCAGACACTGGCTCCAGGCGCTTTAAAGAACAAACTTTATCAATACGCTTGTTTTCATTCTGCGCGTCTTCCCTTCCCTCGCACCTTGTATCTTCATCTACCAAATCCTATGGAGAGATGGGAAATTGCGGAAAGATTTTTCTCTTACCCTATGGTGATAAAAAGCAGTGTGTTCTGCAAAGGAGAGCAGGTGTTTTTAGTTAAAAATGCTGAGGAAGCAGAAAGAATTTTTAATTCTTACCCTCACAGCCAGTCCAAATTTCTCATTCAAGAATTCATCCCTAACAATTGGGATGGGCGAATTATTGTCGCGGGGAATAAAGTTCGGTACGCCTTAAAAAGAGTGCGCCAAAAAGGAGAGTGGCGCAACAATGTTTCTCTGGGCGCAGAGAGAATAGAATGGCCCCTTCAAAAAGTGCCTTCTCGCTGGAAAAAACTGGCTCTCAAAGCTCTGAAATCTAGCTCCT
>JACDOI010000087.1 GCA_017656145.1 Bacillota bacterium
CAGGCTAACGGACACCGAGGATCAGCTTCCTGCCCCGAAGGGCTTGACTCAGACCAAGCGCGGATGGACCATTGCATCTTGCCGGCTGGTCTGCTATACTAAGTGGCGCAGCGGATGCATAACAACACGCGCCTATAGCTCAGGGGACAGAGCGCCGGCCTCCGGAGCCGGGTGCGGAGGTTCGAATCCTCCTAGGCGCACCAAAGATGGCGCCCCTCCTAGCTGGGAGGGGCGCCGTGCTGTATATGTCGGAATCCGCACCCGGCCGTCGTCAAGCGATACCGGGCCGCGGTTTCCCGGCGGCGCATAGCCCAAAGAGGCCGGGGGCAGACTGTCCGGCGGGCCAGAAGCTCTGCAGCCTGTTGCCGAGCGGTCCTGCCCGCGGGAGGGGAGCGCGATGCGCGGCCGAGTGTGGACGATGGTGGCGGCGTTCGCCGCCGTAGTTCTGCTGGTGCTGGTGCTGGCTCCCCGGTTTATGGCCCAGCGAGCGGGGGACGGCTCCGATTCCGCTGAGCTTGTGTTTTTGGCGCCGCCGGACTTGGAACGGATCGTTCAACGCCTCCTCGACGACTTCCATCGGGAATTTCCCGGCATCCGGGTCGCATACCGGCCGCTATCCGGCTCGAACGATGAACGGCGCCCGCTCGACGAGCTTGTGGCGAACGGCGGGACAGCCGCCGACGTGGTGGCCGTCGATTTTCCCTCGGTAGCCGCCTGGCAGGCCGCCGGCCGGGCCCTCGAACTGGAGCGGTTCGGCGCCCAATCCGGGCTGGACGAGTTTCTGCCGGCCGCCGCCCGCGCGGTCAGCGTTAACGACATGACCTACGGGATGCCGTGGATGATGGATGTGGGAGTGCTGTATTACCGGCGGGACTTGATCGAAGGGGCGGGGGCCGACCCGCCGGGCACGTGGCAGGACCTCATCGCCCTATCGCGCCGCTTCATCGACTCGGGCGCCGTGGAGTGGGGATTTGCGTTCGCAGGCGAAGAGGGCGACGGGCTGGCCCGGCTCTTCTTGGAGCTTCTTTGGGCCAACGGGGGACGTCTCGTCGACGACGGTGAACTGGCCATAGACAGTCCCGAAGCCCGGGAAGCGTTGGGGTTTTTGCGGGATCTCATCCATTCCCACCGGGTAAGCCCGCCCGATGCGGCCGATTGGTCGGAGGAACAAAGCCGGGAAGCGTTTCTTGCCGAGCAAGCCCTTCTGTTGCGCCACACCACAAAGTTGTGGACGACCCGGGAGGAACGGCAGGCGGCCGTCGAACGGTTCGGGGTGGCGCAACTTCCGGCCGGGCCCCGGGGAACCGGCGGCGCTGTTTCCGTGAGCGGACTGGCGCTCGTCATCGACCGGGACACCAGCCGGCCCGAGGCGGCTTGGGAGTTCGTCCGCTGGTTGACCGGAGACGAGGCCCAACGCACCTTGGCGCTGGAAGGCTCCCGTCTGCCCGCCCGTGTGTCCGTATACAATGAACCGGAAGTTCCGGCGCGGGAACCGTTCTTTCCGAGGCACTATACCATTGCAACCAATCACGGATTTCTGTTACCGTCTTACGCCAACTGGCCCGGCATTTCCCGGGCTATCGCCCGAAACGTTCACCGGGTCCTGAACGGAGAACTCTCAATCGACGAAGCCCTTGCGAGGCTCCGGGCGGAACTCGATCCTCTCATTCCGCCGCAAGCCCGGCGCGAGCGACGGGAAACGCCCACCGGCATTGAGCTCGGGGGCGGCGAGTGGCCCGGTCGGCCCCGCCCTCCCTTGACATCGACCGGCCTGCTGCTATAATTCGCGGAGAGGTCAGGTGCTTTTTCCATCATCAACGGCATACGCATGGCTTGGCACCGTCGATTTACCGGTTTCGGGGTGACGAGAGCGTTGGCGGCAAATCCGAAAGAAGCGATCAGGGTAAGCCAGACAACCCCAGAGACCGGCCCGGGCAAGCAGGACGTCAAGATCATTTGGAAGGGAAACCGCATCGCCCGGGTCATCTTTAAGTCCGGCAAGGTCGTGGAGTTTCAGTCGTAATCCGCTGAGAAGGCCCCGTCTCGTGAACGGGGCCGTCTTTTTTTGAAAGCCGTGCGCGCGCACCGCCGCACCCCTTTACCGGCGGCCTGAGGTGCCATCCGGGGCGCGGGGTGATAGCCCCC
>JACDOI010000095.1 GCA_017656145.1 Bacillota bacterium
GTGTCGTGAACCTGGTGCAACTCTTTCGCCAACTTGCGATTCGCGGCATCGTTTTTAGCGAATTCCTGAGAATCGGCTTTGATTTTGCTTTTTATTGTCGGCATGGCCGTTGGAGATTCAACCTGTTGCGTTAAACAATTCTCTGCCAATCAGCATACGCCGAATTTCGCTGGTGCCGGCACCAATTTCATAGAGCTTGGCATCGCGCCACAAGCGTCCGGCGGCATACTCATTAATGTACCCGTTGCCACCGAGCGTCTGAATCGTTTCACCAGCCATCCAGGTCGCTTTTTCCGCTGCCAGCAATATACAACCGGCCGCATCGAAGCGCGTGGTTTGTCCCCGATCGCAGGCCTTTGCGGCTGCGTATACATATGCCCGACAGGAATTCATCGTCGTATACATATCCGCAATCTTTCCCTGCATTAACTGAAATGTCCCGATCGGCTGACCAAACTGCTTCCGATCATGCACATACGGCATAACCAGATCAAAACACGACTGCATGATGCCCAGCGGACCAGCTGCCAGCACCACGCGCTCATAATCGAGACCGCTCATCAGGATTGCAGCGCCTTGGCCCTCACTACCAAGAAGATTCTCAACCGGGACCTTGCAATTGTCGAGCACGATTTCACTGGTATCAGATCCGCGCATACCGAGCTTGTCGAGTTTTTGTGCCGTGCTGATACCTGGCCGGTCGCGCTCGACGATGAACGCACTCAGTTTTTTGCGTGATCCTTCCTCTGTATTGGTACCCACGTAAATAATAGTTACGTCGGCCTCCGGTGCGTTTGTAATCCACATCTTATTGCCATTCAGGATGTAGTCCTCGCCGTCCCTTTTCGCCCGCGAACTCATCGCCATTACGTCGGAACCTGCACCAGGCTCACTCATTGCAAGTGCCCCGACATGCTCGCCAGACATCAGTTTCGGCAAATATTTTTCTTTTTGTTCCTGGGTACCCCAGCGACGAAGCTGATTCACGCACAGGTTTGAGTGCGCACCATAGGAAAGACCGATCGATGCGGATGCCCGACTGATTTCTTCCATCGCAACCACGTGTGCAAGATAGCTGAGTCCTGAACCACCTAATTCTTCCTCGACTGTGATGCCGAGCAATCCAAGGTCGCCCAGTTCCGGCCAAAGGTCACGCGGGAATTTATTCGATGCATCGATGTCCGACGCGCGCGGTGCAATACGATCGTTCGCGAAGCCCCTTACGGACTCGCGCAGCATATCGATGTCCTCTCCCAGCCCAAAATCGAAATCAAACATGAAAGGTATCCTGTACCGGTCGCTCAAAAGTGACCGTGATTGTCCCTGAGAATGCCGCTGTCAGGAATACCATTAGGAAGGTATAACTTACTTAATGCATTGTTTTTATTAAATATTTTAGTGTTTACTAAATTCGGCCGAGATCGTCGATGAGCATCGAGAATAGCTCGTATTGCGAGCTGATGCCGAGCTTGCTGAACACGTTTCGCTTGTGAACCATCACGGTACCCGGTGCGATTTTGAGTTCGCGGGCAATGGACTTCGATGAATACCCGCGCAACAACAACTGGCTGATTTGTCGCTCGCGGGCTGTTAACACCGACTCGCCGAATTTATCGAAACACTGTGTCAGTCGTTTGTGAACATCGTCGTCGCCATCCCTGGTCTTGCTTCTGGATGTCCAGGCATCCCAGATCCTGCGAATGCTTGCCTGCACGATCGGTTCGATCATTTCGAGGCGTTGCAACTCCGCCTTGTTGAACATGCGACTGCGCCGGCCGACGACAAGAGCGACCGTGGTCTTCGCGGAGATGGGCGTCAGATAGTCCATTTCGTCGAGCAAGTGAGTGCGTTCGCAATACTGCCGGTAATATTCGCTGGAGCGAAACCGATCAGGCAACTCATCGCGGAATCGGCACAAGCTGGGTTTGCTGGGCCGAATAGCGAGTTGGTACAAAGGGTCGAGAAGATAAGGCCCGGCAAGATATCTTTCCAGGTAATGTTTCCGCCCGGCCGGTTCGAGGGTGTGATGCAGAACCTCAGGACGCGCGTCCTTGTGAAATGCGATCAGGCAGGTACCCTCGTGCGTAA
>JACDOI010000109.1 GCA_017656145.1 Bacillota bacterium
TCCGCCTGTGCTTTGTTGATCATCAAAAAGACCATTACTTTTCTTTTTATTGCATTGCCAAAATGCGTCAAAATACTATTGTACACAGTAATTTTCTTGATATTACCAGAGGGTTGAGAGCGACCTTTTAACATCACATACACGGAATCGGTGGTGTCAGCTGGACCTCTAATGATATAATTAGCACTCTTCTTATTATCATATTCTATTTCCATCTGAGCTCCTATACCGTTGACACCAACGTTTTTCAAGGCTTTTGATAATCCCGTCGCATTTAAGGTGTATGAAAAGAACTTTGGGCTATTTTTATCACTGCTTTTGGGTTTTACAGGAGGTGTGATAACTGCTGCTTTAGAAACATCTATTTCCAGTGGTTTAGTGTATTTGTCCGGGGCGTCTAAATTCGATAAAGAATACAGTGGTAGAAATATTGCATCTTTTTCGTTGTCTATCAAATTAGCCAAAACGTATCGCATATAACTCGGTACATTGTTGTATTTACCTTTACACCATCCAGAATAGCATACAAACAATGCTTTATTGATATTGTATATGGGATCGTTGTCTTTAGGGGCTGGAATTGTTAAATCAGTAGGGGATTTTAAGGAAGTACCAGCTTTTTCGTGTTTCACAAAATCGTACATTCTCAAATACGATTTAATTGTGTTTGGTGTAGTAGTCTCATCAGTTGATAAAACCAACAGATATTCATTATTTTTTGTAGCCGAGCATTCAGGATTAAAACTACCCGTAACAACAGCTTCAGTTATTGTTCTCTTTTTATCACCGATTTGAATCGCATGTGAAGATCCACCAAATTTATAATATCTAGTTTTACAATGCATTAAAGATCCCTTTGGATCTATTGGAATTAAGTTTAGTGCGTTTAATTGCGCTTGAGTGCAATCGCGTTGGCTCTGTGTGTTTAAACTAAGAACTGTTAACCCACAATCTTTGAATGTGTAAAATATATTGTTG
Organism: Bacillota bacterium; assembly: GCA_017656145.1. Taxonomy (GTDB): domain Bacteria; phylum Bacillota; class Limnochordia; order Limnochordales; family ZCTH02-B6; genus JACDOI01. The sequence continues at coordinate 979 of JACDOI010000109.1, forward strand.
TATCCCGCATCTTCTTCTGCCAAATGTATAAGTACTTGTACAAACACACCAGCTTTATACGCGTCAATCAACGCATATAGGTATTGATTATCGTATAAGTTGTAAACACTGTACTTAATCTGAAACGGATTACTTGGATCTTTAGGGTTTAGTTTTGTATTACTGGCTTTCGCAGCTGAGGTCACAGCATTAATCATTCCTATATCTATCATGGTTTGTGTCTCAGTGGGACAGTCATACGGCGGGAAAAACATATCTATATCAACATCGGCCGGTGTTGTAGGCCCAGAGGGTGGCGGTGGACTCGGTGAAGGACCCGGACTTGGTGAATGACCCGGACTCGGTGAAGGTTTATCTCTTTTTCTAGTTGCAAAATAAACCACAGTAGTCGCAGCTGCCGCTAGTGCTATAATGAATAATATGAGCAATATCATTTTATTATAAAGTGATATTTATTTCATTAGTTTAACGATTTAGGAGGCAACCAAGCATCTTATATTTTCCCGGAATGGGGGAAGACTGACTAAAATCAAATTCAATCATATCAGCTCTGTTCATGAAGCTACGATCTAGTGGTTGTTTTAAAATCCACTGTGTATATTGAAGACCGCTTAACAATTTAGCTAAAGCACGTTGACTTCTATCTGGATTGTCTCCCTTGGTCTCACCAGCCAGTAATTGATATACGCCAAACATTCTAGAGGCAGGAGATTCGGACCCTTCTACGATCACGTCTGTCACAGCTGTACATAATTTGTTTGAAAGTTTCTTTTCAGATTTTGTCAGCCATATAACTAAATCTCCATATTCCGCGGTTTCTATTTTCTTACGTACGTAATACTGATACCGGGATGCACTAGGTGATGGTTTAGGAGCTGGTTTAGGTGTTGGTCTAGGAGCTGGAGGAAGACCACCTGGACCTAAATTGTGAGGATGGTGGTGTGGATGGTGGTGTGGATGGTGGTGTGGATGTTGTTGAGGATGTTGTTTAGGATATGGTTATCTATTATGTTGTATAGTAT
>JACDOI010000105.1 GCA_017656145.1 Bacillota bacterium
TAAAAAATCAGAGCCTGCTGCGGACGTCAAGCTCTTATAACACCTTTCCACAATCCAGAGACAAGCTCAATACCTTCCTGATCTTATCGCTGAGCTTGCGAATCTCATGGAGAATCAATCCGACGGTCGCTTCTCTCGGCGCCATCGCAACTAAGATCGCGTTCTCTCCAACGCCAACGGCGACGATCTTAGTCCTACTGCCCTCGACAATCACCCTCTCAGCCGCTCCCGCCTTTAGCTCAGAGAAAGCGGTCTCAGCTGCCCCAACCATGGTTGCGGTCATGGCTGCGAATGCCTCTGCGTCAACGTCTTCAGGTAGGGCGCTGGAGATCAGGATCCCATCCCTCGTCACAAGCGCTGACGCTAATACTCCAGAATTTCTATTGAATTCCATTAGAAGGCTTCTGAGGATTTCACGAGTTGTCGGCATCGCCTTCGCTCACCCCCTTAAAGATTAGCTTTAGCAATTCCTCGATCCCCTCAATTATATTAACCTTCTTGGTAGCGATCGTCCCGATCACTGGAACATCTTTTGGAAGCTTCATGAGTTCTCTAATCTTCTCAGGCGGCAATGCTCCAGGCAGATCCTGCTTATTCGCGAAAACCACTAAGGGTAATCCATAGACTCTGGCCTTGTGAAGCATCTCTATGGCCCTTGGAAAGCTCGATGGATCCGTGCTATCAACTACTAGAATCACTCCCAAGGTTTCTCCTCCAAGCTGTTCGAGAATTGGATCGAATCTCTGCTGACCTATCGTTCCAAAGAGGTCTGCTTGAAATCCCTTGTGCTCGAAGTGGCCAAAGTCTAAGGCCACGGTCGTCTCGCCTCGCTGGACGCTGACGGCTCTCGTCGATAAGGCGTGAACCACGGTAGTCTTTCCAGCATGATATGGCCCGGTTATCAAGATCTTTGGAATATAGACTTTCATTCCACCAGGTCTCACATATCTAAACGGTATCGATACCGGCTTGATGGGCTTTCCCCCGACCTTCTCTATCGTGAAGAAATCACTTAATATCACTCCTTTCTCAATTGGGCTTAAACTTATTATGTTATCAACCCTATCCCTTAGTCTACGCTTAATTCCTTCCTCGAAATTCCATTCCACGAAGATGTATAATATATGCGAATCATTTAGGATCGCTATCCTTCTCCACTCTTCGAATTTTTCAACAACTATCTCTCCAAAGTGATCCAACATTGTTGAGAGCGAGTCTATGATTATCAACGACCTCTTCCCAACATCATTAACCGCCTTCAATAAAGTTCCATCAATCTCATCGAGATTATATGGGTTTAACACAGTGTATCTCTCCTCGCTCCTGATTCCCATGAATCCCGTGTAAGCGTCTACGAAAACGAGCATACCTTCATCTTTAAACTTCACTAAGTTCCATCCATACCTTTTTACATCTTCCATTATTATATCCGGCCTCTTATTATTCGTCAAATAGATTACTGGGTATCCTGTATTCAGCCACCTATACGCTATCTGATAGGCGAGGGGTGCTGCCTCGGTGAACGGCTTAGAGGTTATCAGGGTTGTGGCCCCTGTTTCAAGACCTCCTTTAAGCATGTCGTCGAGCAACGTTACCCCGGTCTTTAGTTTCATGAACATCCCTCTCTCGCCTATAACGATATGACTATCCCTAAACCCTTCTTGATGACATAGCTATAAATGTTCATGCTGTGATTGACGCCTCTCATCTTCCTTATATAAATCTCCCGCTTGAAGCCTGTCTCCCCTCTCCTAAAGCTTAAGACGATGACTCCAGATGCCAAGAATTCTTCTACACCATACCTGCTCAGCTGATTCGTTCCAGTCGGTATCTCGGAAGTGGCGATGGTAGTTATACCTATGTCATCTAAGGCGTGGATTAAGTTTCTGATATATCCCCTGATAGCCGTTTGAACGGTAACTGATTCACCTCCACCTCCAAGGACTAGGGGAGCGATGGGATCTATCGCGAGCCTCTTAGCATCTATCTGAGAGATCAGA
>JACDOI010000111.1 GCA_017656145.1 Bacillota bacterium
GGGCGGCGCCGCGGCCCCTCCAACGCCTTCGGGGGAGGGCGCGGGCCGGCGGCGGTTTCCCTCGACGGAAGGGGGCATCTCGTCATCAAAGTTTTCGAAAGGAACGGGGAGTTCTTCGGCGGGATGGTGGCGAGTCAAGGCAAGTTCGAGCACAAATACGGCTTCTGGGTGGCTCGATGCAAACTGCCCAAGGAGCAAGGGCATTTCCCCGCCTTCTGGATCTGGTCGTGGGCGCTCATCCCGGGCTCGCCGAAGTCCAAGGTGGGAGGCCCCGAATGCGGGACGGAGATTGACGTGATGGAGTGGTGGGCTGTTAGGCCGAACAGGGTTCACCACACGCTTCACTGGATAGAGAGGGGCGGAAGGAGGAGAAGCCTCAGCCGTTCGGTTGACATTCCGGGAATTGCCGAGGGCTTTCACCTCTTCGGGGTGGAGTGGACGCCCGACGAATACATCTTCTACGTTGACGGTCGGGAGACGTGGCGCACGAATGCTGCCGTGTCCCACGTTCCTGAATTTGCCTGTCTGAGCGACCACATCTCGAAGCCAAGCCCTTGGGCAGGTGACATAAGGAAGGCGAAGTTGCCCGATTTCTTCGTGGTGGATTTCGTGAGGGTTTACGAGAGGGTGGGGTGAAATGGCGCCGCTTTCCATAGGCCCGAGAGGGCCGGTCGGGCCGGACGTTGCCTCGCCACGTCGAAGCAAAAGGCCGAACCGCCGAGGCCGTCCAAATTGCCCTCCGAAAGGCGGTTGAGAAAGGCGTCCCCGCTGTCTTCCTCCCCGCCGGGACTTACGCCTTTGACCGAGCCGTCCACGTCCCCGGAGGGCTCGTCGTCTTCGGCGAGGGCTCGAAGACCGTTTGTCAAGCGGCGAATCGGAAGGTCCGGCTCTTCGTGGTTGACGGCGACCGAGTCCGCTTCACCCGCTTGAAACTCGTCGGGGCGGACACGACCACGAACACCAGAAACGACACCTTCGGCATCGTGGCGAGCCGGAGGCGAGACGTCCGGGTTGACCACTGCGAACTTTTGGGCTTCTCCTATGCGCTCGACTTCTGCGACGAGGCGACCGCTCAGGTTGACCATTGCCGGATACACCACAACCTCCGGGACGGGCTCGGCTACGGCGTGGCCATCTACTCGGGGGCGTATGTGCTGGTCATGGACAACGACTTTTACCAAAACCGCCACTCCTTGGCCTCGAACGGGGCGCTCGACTGGAGCAGTCCGAGGAGGCTGGGGAGATACGTCCACAAGCCCGGCTTCAGAAAGACGCACTGGGAGTTCGTCCACAACCGTGTCGGGAGCAACGACCTCTCGACCTACGAACTCTGCGCCGTGGACACGCACCCGGGGATGGACGGGACTTTCGTGGTGGAGCGGAACGTTTTCGAGAACCTTCGGCACGGGGTGGGAATTCGGGACGGCTCCGGGCTGATTTGCCACAATCTCTTCCGCAACCTTCGGACTCGCACGACCTTCCGGCCCGTCATCGGGATTTCGGTCAGTTACGGGACGCACAACGGCATCCCGGTCGAGGGCTGTATGCCGCACCACATTTGGATTTTCGGCAACGTCTTCCGGATGCCGAAGGGGGCGAGGTTCGAGAAATACCGCATCGGCAAGGCCGAAAACGTGTTCATTGACGGCAAACTCGTCCCGGGGACGAAGTCCGACCGCCCGGCGCCGAGGGAGATGCCCCTCCTCATCCCGATGAACGCCGAGGGAAGACTGCGGATAGGCAGGCGCAGGTTGCCCTTCTGGCGCTAACAGCGGGAAAAGAGGGACAGCGCATGGGGTTCGGTGCCGGTGTAACTCGGGAGGCCGTTGCTTTCGGCCTCGACTTCCCCCTCTTGGCAGGACGCTTCGGTTTTTGTGCAGGGGCTTCGCCTACAATGGCGGACGAAGGGGGGCTTCTGTGA
>JACDOI010000112.1 GCA_017656145.1 Bacillota bacterium
CGGCAAGATGTACTACGCAACATTTACAGCCAAGAATTTAGCCAACGAACACAAGATCGCTCAGGCCGTACCGAGCGTTACGCCATCAACAGCGGCGGAACATTTTACAAAGATCGAGTGTTTTTGTTTTACGAGCCAGGAATTTCTGGCCGGTGAAGAGCGGCCAATGCCGCTACAATTCATCGTGAATCCAGAGCTGCCGGACTACGTTGACACAATAACTTTGCAATACACATTTTTTGATACCGCTCGCGTAGCCGCGAACACCGAGAATTAACATGACGACCATTCCACACTCGCAAGACGCCAACAATAATCACGCAGACGAGCATTACTACATTCCTCACGGCAGCCACTGGCCCGTTGTTGGCTCGGTCGGTCTGTTCTTTTTGATGCTTGGCGTATCAACCTGGTTGAATGGCGCGGACTCTGGCTTCTACATCATGCTGACGGGTTTCGCGATCATGATCTTCATGCTCACGGGATGGTTCGGCACGGTCATCGGTGAAAGCGTAAATGGTCTGTACAACGATCAGGTCGACAAGTCCTTCCGCCAGGGCATGTTCTGGTTCATCTTTTCCGAAGTCATGTTTTTTGCCGCGTTTTTCAGCGCGCTTTTTTACGCTCGCAACATGTCCATTCCATGGCTGGGTGGCGAGGGTAATAACTTCTTTACGAATCTGATGCTCTGGAGCGGCTACGAGAGCACCTGGCCAAGTAACGGCCCGGGCAATATTGGTGGTGAATACGAAGCAATGGCACCGCTTGGTTTGCCGCTTATCAATACCGTCTTGCTGCTGACGAGCTCAATCACAATTACGATCGCGCACCACGCGTTGCTCGCCAATCATCGATTGCAGCTAAAGGTCTTCCTGGCCGCCACATTTATTCTCGGCTTCATTTTCGTGTACTTGCAGGGTGTTGAGTACATAGAGGCCTACGAGCACCTGAATCTGAAGCTGACCTCCGGAATTTACGGGTCAACGTTCTTCATGCTGACCGGCTTCCACGGCATGCACGTGACCATCGGCGCCATCATGCTGACGATAATCTGGTTCCGTGTATTAAAGGGTCACTTCTCGGCTGACAAGCACTTCGCGTTTGAAGCCGTTGCCTGGTACTGGCACTTTGTAGACGTTGTCTGGGTGGGCCTGTACGTCTTCGTCTACTGGATGTAGCTCAGGCGGGGGGTTGTATCCAGCCCAGGAAGTAGGATGCCACCAGAAAGATGATCAGGATGGCGGATAGCGCTACCCTGATCTTCAGCGCCTTGAGAACTTTGGGCGAGTCGGCATCGACGCGGGACAGATAATATAACCCGGACCCCAGGCTGATCAGAATTGCGGCCAACAGTGTAAAAACGACGTATTTCATGGAATTTGCCATGCGGAATCAAGCGCGCAGTATAGCGTGAACGACAAGACGAAGAAGCCACTACCTAAGTGGCTGCCGCTGCTTGTCGGTACGTTTCTCGTTATTCAGTTCGCCGGCCTCGGTGCCTGGCAAATCTCTCGTGGCCTCGAAAAGCGGGCCGCCCAATATGCCTACCGTGACGAAACCAGTTTCAAGGCCTGGCAAGACGGAATGGAAGTTCGTTCCTTCCAGCGCCTGAAGGCGACCGGCGCTTATGATGGTGAACACCAGATAGTGCTCGATAACATCATTATCAATAGCCGTTATGGCCATTATGTTTTAACGCCACTCGAGATCGCCGCCGACCAACCGCTGTTACTCGTTAACCGCGGCTGGGTCGAAAGGACAGGAACCGATTTCGACACGAATCAGCTTAAATTGCCCGCAGGGGAATTGACCGTACACGGTCGTGCAGGCTCGCTACCCAAGCCGGGCTACAAAATGGACGATGCGTTCGAGCCTTTACAGC
>JACDOI010000104.1 GCA_017656145.1 Bacillota bacterium
TAGATGCCGACATAATTTTCGATGCGGATTTTGTGAAACACTGGCGGAATGAATTCGAGAACTATATGCCAGAAGGTATTGCATGGTTATCTCGTTCATATGACAGTGCCAGTAATACATCTCACGGGCAGGTGAGTCTTTTCCTTGTGGGTGTAGTCAATGCAATCTGTTCGCTGGGCATGCTTTTCAAAATGCGTTAGGTGCCGCTGCTTTAGCAGCGACAAAAGATTCACTTATCTCTGAGGAAGAGCAAAAAAAGCTTGTCCAGCAGGGACTCAGACTTGTTGCCATGCATGAAGTTGGGCATACGCTTGGACTCAGACACAATTTTAAAGGCAGTTCAGTTGCGTCGATTGACCAAATTAATTCGAAAGACAGTGCCGGCCGCCGATCAGCGACAACCAGTGTGATGGACTATGTTCCAGTCAACATTGTCCCAGAAGGACAATTTCAGGGACCTTACTACCCAACACGATTAGGAACATATGATTATTGGGCAATCGAATATGGATATCGTCCAATAAGTGGAACGACTCCAGAGGCAGAGCATCCAACGCTTTTAAAAATTGCAGCCCGTAGCGGTGAACCAGAGCTTGCTTTTGCGACAGACGAGGACACGATGGCGGGTGATCCTGATCCGCTTTCCAACAGGTATGACCTTGGGAATGATCCAATAGTTTTTGCTGAACAACGGGCGAAGGTGATTCAGGGATTAATTCCAAAACTTATTGATCGTTTCACTGCAAATGATGCTGGATATGACAGAGTTAGGCATGCTTTTGGTGTGCTGTTGGGTGCTCACGGGCAGGCGAATTTTTTTGCCGCCCGGCTTGTTGGCGGTTTATATAGTTCGAGGAGTCATCGTGACGATCCGCAAGCACAGCCGCCGTTTCGTGTGGTGCAGGCTGCACAGCAGAGAAAAGCAATGGAGCTTCTCAGTGAACAGATATTTAGTGACAAATCGTACCAGTTTCCTCCTGAATTTTATAATCAACTGGTATCAACAAGATGGTTGCATTGGGGAAGCGACAATGTTGACAGGCAAGATTACCCTGTCCACGAAGCCGTTCTCAAATGGCAGCAAAGAATACTGCAACAATTGCTGGACGCAAGAACGCTGACCCGGTTGGCAGATAACACAATGAAAGTTGGTGCCAAAGAAGATCGGTTTACAACGTCCGAGCTCCTCCGGCAGCTTGTGGATTCAATTTATTCAGAGATATTTGAATTTAAAGGAGCTCAGTTTAACGATCAGAAGCCAGCGATTTCCAGCTTGCGGCGAAATCTCCAACGTGAAGCATTGGGTGAACTTCTTAGGCTTGCTCTCGGTGGAGGGATGCGGTCAGGGACAAGCGTGACGCGCTTCGGTTCTAGCCTGGGAATCCCACCCGACGCACGAAGTCTTGCAAATTTTCACATCAAGCGGCTCCTTGTAAAGGTCAAAGAAGTTTTGTCTGAAAAACCAAAACAGGTCGAAAAAATGGGGCTCGACGATGCATCACGAGCTCATCTTGAAGACGTTCAGCGCCGCATTGAAGCGGTTCTCGATGTAGGGATTATGGTTTCATCACCCTAGAAATATCTATCTCGACGAGAGAAAAAAACTGGTTTATTGTTTTAGCCGATCAGTCGCATTGTGAAAAACGGAGTATATCCAGTGCATTCCTTAAAGATCTTATTGATTTCTCCTGATCTCATGTCAACGAGTAAACTTGCAGGGCTAGCACGTGAAGCGAACGGGCAAGTAGAAACACTTCGAAGCCTAAATGAACAGCCAAGATCAACGCACTATGAACTTGTGCTCCTTGATATACAGGCGTTTCAGGAAGACCCCGCTGTGCTTGTTGCCAAAGTACGGTTCCTATTGGATTCTAT
>JACDOI010000113.1 GCA_017656145.1 Bacillota bacterium
GCCGGCTAAATTAATCAATCAATATGATCTAGATCCTGAGCCAGGATATGTTGATGCCTGTCATCTATGTTACTCGGCCAGGCTGGCTTTGCGTACGCGCTTCCCTGCCGAACTCGGGCCGGATCAGATGTATGGAGTGATCGGGGATTAGGGATCAGGGACTGGGGGCTAGGGATCGGAACCCCAGGCCCCAAAAAAGGAGAAACAATGTTAATTATCGGCGAAAACATTCACATCATTTCCCAAGGCGTCAAGGACGCTCTTCGCGAGAAGGATGCCAAATTCTTCCAGGATCTGGCTGTGCAGCAGGTCGAAGCTGGCGCATGGGCCTTGGATTTAAACTTGGGACCTAGGAAGAAAGATTGGGAGGAGGTCTTCCCCTGGCTGACGAAGACAGTTGAAGCTGTGGTCGATGTTCCTCTATCCTTCGACAGCACAAACCTGATGGGGATCGAGGCGGGTTTGAAGACCGTTACAAAGAATCAGCCACTGATCAATTCCACCTCGGCCGAACCGGTAAGGCTGGAGAAAGTACCTCTTTTAGCGAAGGAATACAACGCGAAGCTCATCGCCCTAACCATGGGCAAGAGCGGCATTCCCGTGGGAGCCGACGAAAGGGTCACGATTGCTCTTGAGGCGCTCATACCCCGGATGTTAGAGATCGATTTTCCCATTGAAGACCTGATTATCGATCCACTGGCTCTGACGGTCTCTGGATGTCAGGAGTATGGTCCTGAACTGATCGAGGCAGTGCGGACTCTGCAATATGCCTGGGATCCACCGCCTTCGATCTCGATTGGTCTTTCAAATGTTTCCAACGCCGTTCCCCATAAGAATAGACCACTCATCAACCAGGTATACTGCGTGATGCTGATGGGGGCGGGTCTGCAAATGATGATCGCCGATCCCCTTGACCATGATCTAATGGAGTGCGTTCGCACAATCGAGGAGCGAGACGAAAGCACGGCAGTCGGCCGGCTGCTTTTGAGCATTCACGATCGGACCGCAGCCATGGAAGAACCGGTCATCGACGATGTCGATATGGATGATCCTGAACAGGCAGCTATCTGGAAAACTGTTCAGATATTGTTGAACAAGGTTATTTATGCCGATTCATATCTGCAGCAGGAGGCAATGGCCTGATCGAGCCCGATTGAGGGAGAAATAAGAAGCAGCGGAGAAGCTAAGTATGGCACCCGCCGTCTGGTGGTCCAAGAGTATTTGGATATAAGACGAAGGGTTTAAGGTGGGATTGAAATTCCAAACAATAAAGTCATTGGCGACAAATTGGAAATTTGATCTCGGGCAAAGAAGCATAAGGGGATACAGGGTCTTTGAAAGACCTTCCCCTCATCCCGGAGGACAACCGAGGAGCATTCATGGTCTGATAACCAGAAAGACGATTAGAAATCAAAGGTTCTTGAAAGAATTCTGAAATTCGATTCATGAAAATCTGTTACTTAGCAAGCTGATTTTCAGAGGAGTTCAAAAATGTTAGCTGAAAAGGATACCGTCGACGTCGATGAGCTTTTAGCAAAAGCCGAGAAACCCGCGGCTGATGCTATGGAGCTCCACCCCTTCTACCGGGGAAAGACAGAGACCGCGCTTAAATGTGCGGTTCGCGATTTTAATGACTTCGCAATCTGGTATACGCCAGGTGTGGCAGCGCCTTGCAGGGCGATCTATGATGATCCTGAGAAGGTCTATGATTACACCAACAAATGGAATACTGTTGCCGTAGTTAGCGACGGCACGCGGGTTTTGGGGTTGGGCGATA
>JACDOI010000101.1 GCA_017656145.1 Bacillota bacterium
GCTCGGCGCCATCCCGATCCCGCCCGCTATCGAGGCCGCCAGGTCCGTCAGGATGTCCCCGAACATGTTCGGCGTCACAATCACGTCGAACCGCTCGGGCCTCTCGACCATGTGGATGCAGGCGGCGTCCACAAAGAGAGCCTCCGTCTCGACATCGGGATACTCCTCCCCCACCTCCGAGAAGACCCGCCTCCAGAGGTCGTGAGCGTGCGTGAGGACGTTCGCTTTGTCGACCAGGGCGAGCTTCCCCCTCCGCTTCCTCGCCAGCTCGAAGGCGAACCTGACACACCTCTCGACCCCGTGCCTCGTGGCGACCATGATCTCCATCGCGACCTCGTTCTTCGTGCCCTTGTGGGCGAAGCCGCCCGCGCCGACGTAAAGGTCCTCGGTGTTCTCCCTCACGACGACGAAGTCGATGTGCTCCGGCCCCTTCCCCTTGAGGGGGGTTTCGAGACCGGGATAGAGTTTCGCGGGCCTCAGGTTGATGTAGAGGTCGAGCGAGAACCTCAACTTGAGCAGGAGGCCGCGTTCGAGCACCCCGGGCGGCACCCTCGGGTCCCCGATCGCCCCGAAGTAAATCGCCTCGAAGCCCTTGATCTCCCCGAGGACCGCGTCCGGGAGCGTCTCCCCGGTCCTCAGGTATCGCTCCGCGCCGAGGTCGTATTCGACCGTCTCCAGGGTAAAACCGAGCCTCTCAGCCGCCGCCCTCAGGACCTTGAGGCCCTCCCGGATCACCTCGGGGCCGATCCCGTCCCCCGGTATGACCGCGATGCGATGTCCCGCCATCTTCACAGCCTCCTTCTTCGCCGTCGGTGCTCTCGACTCGAGGGGGGCAATTTATCAGCAATCGGCGAGGCGAGCCAACCTCCTCCGCGATCCCGGCTAAAGCAGCGAACCCGCAGGGGCTCTCCTGCGCAACTTTGGCGGGAACCTGAAGGGCGTAATCGCAAGCCTCCCGCGCTTGACCCGGATCGCGCGCCGAACGTAGAATCCTCGAGGTGAAGGCGGCGTGAGGCTCGGACGGAAAGCTTTTGGACTCCTCGCTTTGGCCGTCCTCCTCGGGTGCGCCCGCACTATTGACGATCGGGAGGGCGTCGAGCGCCTCTATGGGCCGCCCGAGGAGGAGGTCGTCTACCAAGTCGGCGACAGGGCCTACTCGACCTGGCGGTATTGGTCGGCGGGAAAGGCCTTCGGCTTCAAGTGCAAGGAGGAGACGGCCACCTGTGGCGGCGAGAAGGGATGGGACAAGACCTTTACGTTCACCTACCCTCCCCCTCGGAACGAGGAGGAAAAGCGGATTATCCTCGAGCAACTCAAGCTCCTCCTCGCCCTGACCACGCCGGTCGAGGAGGAGCGAACCGTTGACCTAACCCCTTGGATCGAGAGGGCTCGTAGGAAGAGGCCCGGAAATGTCAAGGGCGCTGGTCCTTCACCCAGCCGATAACGTGGCAACGCTCCTCTCGGGCGCCTCGAGGGGCGGAAGGGTCGCGCTCCTGGGGGAAAGGAAGGGGGAAATCGAGGCGGCCTCCGACGTCCCCTCGGGCCACAAGATAGCCCTCCGGTCCATCCGGGAGGGGGAGTTGGTCGTCAAATACGGCGAGCCCATCGGCGGCGCCACCGCCGACATCCTCTTCGAGCGTGGCGAGCTCGTCGCCGAGGGCGTCGCCAACGGCGATTCCGTCATCCGGATGGACTTCGGTGACTCCGAGGCGCGGCCTCGGGATGGCGACATCGAGC
>JACDOI010000088.1 GCA_017656145.1 Bacillota bacterium
CAGGCTAACGGACACCGAGGATCAGCTTCCTGCCCCGAAGGGCTTGACTCAGACCCGGCGATACAGCGTCCTGGACAGGGAAGCCGGCCGGTGGTATAATTAACCTGCCGTCAAGCGTCACGTGCAGTCGCTGGTCGGAATATGTCTGGGAACGAAAGGGGGGAATGCCGGGAAAGAGGCCGCTTTTGACCTACAACAGAATAGGAAAGCGCCTGGACTTGCCCGGCTTTGGAAGGGCGAGTTGACGAGGAAGTGGTTTATCGAAACATCGGCGGATGCCACTCGGCCGCGCCACGGCCGTAAGGCGGTTCTTAAAACCGGCGAGCGATCGCGGGGACAGAGGGGCCGCCAGTGGCGAATGGACGTTGCCCGCGCGGGACGACCGAGGCGGGCGGCTTTGTTTTCGCGCGCCTGCTGGCGGCGGGCGCGTCGTGTGCCGAAAATAAGGAGGTTTCGGTATATGATCACCTTGTCTGTCATTAAAGCCGATACGGGCGGATTCGTCGGGCACTCGGCGGTTCACCCGGACATGATGCAAGCAGCCGAGGCGCAGCTGAAAGAGCGCAAGGAGCAAGGTATTATCATCGATTACCAGGTGGCCCGGGTGGGCGATGACATCGCCCTGATCATGACCCATCGCCACGGCGCCGACAGCGAGCTGGTGCATCGCATCGCGTGGGAAACGTTTCAGGCTACCACCGAGGTGGCCAAGCGGCTGAAGCTGTACGGCGCCGGGCAGGACCTGCTCAAGGACGCCTTCGCGGGCAACGTGAAGGGGATGGGACCTGGCGTGGCCGAGATGCAGTTTGAGGAACGGCCCAGCGAGCCGGTCATCATCTTCCTTGGCGACAAGACCAGCCCCGGCGCGTGGAACCTGCCCGTATTCCGCATGTTCGCGGATCCGTTCAACACCCCGGGATTGGTCATCGATCCCAAGATGCACGACGGGTTCGACTTCGAGATCATGGACTTGCGGGAAAACAAGATCGCCCGGTTCCGCACGCCCCAAGAAAGCTACGACTTGCTGATGTTCATCGGCTCGCCGAACCGATTCGTCATCCGCAACGTGTATCTGCCCGGCGGGACCGAGCCCGTGGCTTCGACATCGACCCAGCGGCTCAGCCTCATTGCCGGGAAATACGTGGGCAAGGACGACCCCGTGCTCATCGTCCGTTGCCAAAGCGGGCTGCCGGCCGTCGGTGAGGTGCTCGAGGCGTTCACCCAGCCGCACCTTGTCGAAGGCTGGATGCGGGGGTCCCACTGCGGCCCGCTGATGCCGGTCGGGTTCGAGCAGGCCAACACGAGCCGGTTCGACGGCCCGCCGCGCGTCGTCGCCTACGGGTTCCAGGTGAATCGCGGGAGGCTTGTGGGGCCGCGGGATATGTTCGGCGATCCGGGATTCGACCGGGCGCGCCAGACGGCTTTGGAGATGGCCGAAATGATGCGGCGCATGGGGCCGTTCGAGCCGCACCGGTTGCCGCTTGAGGAAATGGAGTACACGGCCATGCCCCAGGTTATGCGCAAAGTTCAGCACCGGTTCCAGCCGGCCGACCAGGATGCCGGGGAGGCGGCCGGCGCCCGCTGAAGCCGATCGTTTGTGGTAATGCCGGTCGCCGGTCAGGCGCGAGGATACCCTGCGGGGCTGCCCCGCCGGGGCCCCACCAACCCCCCGGCGCGGGCCGGGGGTCATTTGGTTGCAGGGGCGAAAACACCGGGCCCATTGG
>JACDOI010000115.1 GCA_017656145.1 Bacillota bacterium
GAGCCCGAGAAAATTCTGGCCTTTTCCACAGAGTGCGTGAACAACGTGGTCAACGCATACGTGCCCATCGTCACAAAGCACATGAACGACTCGTTCACTGAGGAGGAGAAGCGCTGGCAGCAGCTGCGCAGGGGGCGCTACGTGGAGTTCAACCTGGTGTACGACAGAGGAACGACGTTCGGTCTCAAGACAGGCGGCCGCATCGAGTCGATCCTCATGTCGCTGCCAAAGACTGCCGGCTGGGAGTACGACTTCCAGGTGGCCGAAGGATCGCCCGAGGCCGAGTTCCTGGACGCCGCCCGCAATCCAAGGACCTGGGTGTGATATGCGTTCTGCCAAAACATGTATTGTCTAAAATGTTCTTCTCAGGAAAAGCGTGTGAGTCCTCTCTCGGCCACACGGCCTCAGCGAGTCATTCAGTTCCAAGTATCGGGTGGTGGTGTTTAATAAACACCAGTGGTTTGATTGGTTTTGGAGACGAATCTCCAGCGCCGAGCACGCGCTACCTCAAGAGAGATGGGCGAGCAACTTAGGCACGCTCTCCACGGATGCGGCGGGCGAGCTGGATGTCCTTCGGCATGATGGTCACACGCTTGGCGTGGATGGCAGCCAGGTTGGTGTCCTCGAAGAGTCCGACGAGGTAGGCCTCGGCAGCCTCCTGGAGGGCCAGGACGGCGGAAGACTGGAACCTGAGGTCAGTCTTGAAGTCCTGAGCGATCTCACGGACAAGCCTCTGGAAGGGGAGCTTGCGGATCAGGAGCTCGGTCGACTTCTGGTACTTACGGATCTCACGCAGGGCGACGGTTCCCGGCCTGTACCTGTGCGGCTTCTTCACTCCTCCGGTGGCCGGAGCGCTCTTGCGAGCGGCCTTGGTGGCGAGCTGCTTCCTCGGAGCCTTTCCTCCGGTGGACTTCCTGGCGGTCTGCTTGGTCCTAGCCATGTTGATAGGTTGTTGGTGAATCAAGTTGTAAATTGATATGCCGGTCCGAGGGCGAAGCGACGGTGAAATCGGGGAGAAAACGCGCGTCATGGGGAAAACGGGCCGACCTCGCCGGGTCTACCCTAATCCTGGCCTCTCAGCGCTCCGTTCGTCGAACGGACGCACGAGCGTTCAGGGATGTGGCAGACCCGGCGAAGTCGGCCTCTCGCCATCCGCTGACCCGCATTCTTCCGCTCGCGACGCCCTCGTCGCCCCTCACAATTAAGTTTTAATTGATCCTTACCAAACAAACTCATATCGATCATGTCTGGACGCGGAAAGGGAGGCAAAGGCCTCGGAAAGGGTGGCGCCAAGCGCCACAGGAAGGTGTTGCGTGACAACATCCAGGGAATCACCAAGCCCGCCATCAGGCGTCTGGCTCGTCGTGGAGGAGTCAAGCGTATCTCTGGCCTCATCTACGAGGAGACCCGCGGTGTCCTCAAGGTGTTCCTGGAGAACGTCGTCCGTGACGCCGTGACCTACACGGAGCACGCCCGCCGCAAGACCGTCACCGCCTTCGACGTGGTGTACGCGCTCAAGAGGCAGGGACGCACCCTGTACGGATTCGGAGCGTAAACGCTTTGATCCCGGGGCACGAACCTCTGACTCGCCGACGGTCGTTTCCGGCCGCGGCGGTGACTTGCGCACTGGAGGCCAGCGATGGCGCTCGGTGCAGACCAAACCAACCAAACCAACAACCTGGTGTTTATTAAACACCACCATCAGTTACATCTTGGAAAGAA
>JACDOI010000110.1 GCA_017656145.1 Bacillota bacterium
GGGTATCTTTATATTCCCCCTGAGCGGCTGGGAGCTGCTTCGCGTGGGCAGCGACCCGCTGGCGTTAGCACTGTTGGTGCTATTTATGGCCTTATGCTCTACCTGCCTGGGCATTCTTATCGCGGCCGTAGCCCGCACTGAGGCTCAAATTGGCGGGGTCAGCCAGGCCGCCCTGTGGGTCGCCGGCTTCCTCGGCGGGGCCATTGTTCCCTTTTTCCTGTTGAACGAATCGATGGCCAGCATTGGCAAAATCACTCCCCAATATTGGGCTGTTACCGGCTTTAACGAGATCATGGTTCTGGGAGGCGACCTGGCCTCTGTCAGCCAGAATCTGGCCGCATTATTGGCGTTTTCACTACTCTTTTTCGCCATCGGTCTTTGGCGGTTTGATTTTAATTAACCAGGAGAGTTATACCCAAGAGTCGGACACCTGAGAGTTGGACACCATAGAGGTGTGAAATGAAGCAAACTGCATTGAAACTATTTGCCGTCAGCGGTAAAGAGATACGAATCCTGCTCAAAGACCGCGGTATCCTGGCCATCTTGTTCCTGATGCCGCTGATTTTCGGCCTCATGCTGAGCAACTTGAATGTCCAGATGAGCGGCTCTGACGAAGAGGAAGACGAGGCCGCCATCGTCTTTCCCATCTATGTGGTGAACCAGGACACCGGACCCTTTGGCCAACAGGTGACCGACGCCTTGCTGGCCATGGATATGTTGGATGTAACCTTTGAAGAGTCTGCGGCCACAGCCGACAACGATGTTCGCCAGGGTGAGAAAGTGGCCGCGGTGGTCATCCCCGCCGGCTTCAGCGAGCAGATCGACGCTTATGAGGCCACGGAAATTGAGGTGATTGTCGATCCCCGGCAAGAAGATTATGCCAGCTTCGTCACCGGCCTGACTAATTTCGCGGTTACCGGGCCCACGGTAGCCGGTGAGGTTCAATATGGCGTGCGCACAATTCTGGCCGAGTCTGGTCTGTTGGAAGGGGCAGATCCCGCTATGATCCGGGCGGCCGAGGCCCAAAGCGTTGGGGCCATTATGACCCGACTGCTGGCCATGCAAGATGACCCGGCCATCATCATCGAGACGGAAATGACGACAGAGCAAGAGGACTCTGGCTGGAGTGGTGGCGGCATCTTTGTCTTCTTCATGACCGCTTTCGCTGTAATGTTCGCCTTCTTCCTGGTCGGGGTCATCGGCCAGTCGCTACACCAGGACAAAGACAACGGCAGCTTGCGCCGCTTGCTGGCCGCGCCGCTAGGCCGGGCCTCGATTATTGGCGGCAATTCGTTGGCTTATATGATATTTGTGGCCATGCAGGTCATTTTCTTGTTCGGCGTCTCGGCCGTGGCCTTCAGCATGCCACTGGGCGACTCACCTCTGTTTCTGGTGCTGATCACCATCGCTCTAGGCTTGACCGTGGCCACCATGGGCCTGATGATTGCCGCGGTGACCAAGAGTAGCAAACAAGCGGATAGCGTAGGCATCATGTTGGGCTTCATCCTGGCCGGACTGGGCGGGGCGCTGCCCGTCGGCCCGCCCCTCTACGAGAGTGACGGCTTCCTGGGATTACTATCCCGGCTGACGCCCCACGCCCACGCGGTCAAGGGCTTCCGGATGGCCATCGCCGGCACGGGGACGAACCAGGAGATATTGTTGGAGGTGCTTATTTTGCTGACTTTCGCAGCCGTCGTTTTCGCGGTTGGTCGCGGGGGG
>JACDOI010000094.1 GCA_017656145.1 Bacillota bacterium
CATGACTGGGCCCAATTTTACATAGAGCCCTATGGCTGGCTTTATGCTGATCCAAGCTTTGGGCATCCCCGTGATGGCCAGGATTGGAGGAGGGACTTCTACTTCGGAAACATAGAAGGTTTTAGGCTGGCCTTCAATTCGGAGATATCCTATAGATTTGATCCACCCAAGGAGCACTTTCGCTCAGATCCTGTAGATAGCCAGAGAGGAGAAGTTGAATGGGATGGGGGGAACTTATATTACAACGACTGGGACTTCTCCCTTCAGATACTTGATGTAAAAAGTGTAAGGACGATTAATCCACTTGAATAACCCTCTCTTCCCTTATCTTCACGCCTACGATGATCTCAGGGAGGCTAAATCTCTCAAAGGCTCTAGAGGTCCTCAGGAGGAGGGGGCCGGAGGCTACGCCCAAGTGGCCCGCTACCCAGTCTATTGAGTCGTCACTTATCATCTCTTCTAACTCTTCTTCTAGCTCTGCGATTTCACCATTATCAGCTATCCAGTATAAGGCATCCATTTCATCCAATGGAAAAGCTAGAAAATAGGACAGTATTACATCTTCACCATCTCTCAGGGCTAAAGCTACTAAGTAGCTATTTTCAGAGACTCCTATTGCCCACAACTGTTTAGAATAAGGATACTCTCTTAACATGAGTTCACACTCATTCCTCAGCATATCTAAAGTTCCGGAGTGGCCAATATCAGCTAACAAATCTTCAAGGAGCCTGTCGGCAATTACCTCATATTCCATTAAGGGACATTCCCTATGAAAGATTAAAGGCTACTGTATATGGGGGACTCGCCTTACCCAATATGTAGTGGGAGAGAATCCCTAAGAGGACTTAGACCTACCTCTCGAATTTCCACTTACTAGCAGCCAAATTTCCCCGACCACATCTCCTGGAACTCTGATTTATAAGCCTCTGCAATCCTCCGGCTTACTATTACCAGCAGATTCTCATCATTATACTCGTCAGCGCTCTTGGTGAAATTATAGCTTCCTGTGAGTACAACCTTCTCATCTATTATCACAAACTTATTGTGCATAAGTCTATCATTGCCATCGAGTTTTACCTCTATACCGGCTGCTTTCAGCTTAGAGTACTCACTATATCTATTAACCTGATCCTTCTCCATCATCACTCTAACTTCAACACCCCTATTATGGGCCTCGATCAAGGCATCGCCTATTGAATCAAGTGTGAACGAGTAGATCGCTATCTCTATACTCTGATTAGCCCTACTTATCCAATTGATCACTATATGGGAGCACCTATCCTCAGGACAAAAGTAAGGGCCATATATATTCCCTTCTGCAGGAATGGACTTCTGAATATAGCCAATGGCGGCTATAGAGGAGATAACTACCACTATTATGCAAACTAGGGATGTCCTAAGGTTGTTACGCCTCACTCTTAAAGCCCCAACTAATTAAATAGGGGCTATATTAAGTGTAACTCGGAGATGAACGTACTAAGGCTATTTGATCCATGGAGGGGCCCCCTATGCACATGTCCTAAGAAGTACTCCCTTCATCCCTACACTGGTTGTAGTCATTTCTGTCTCTACTGCTACGCGACCTCTTATCTAGGGAGGAAGCCTAGCAAGCCTAAGAACAACTTCATCTCGAGATTACTGTCTG
>JACDOI010000093.1 GCA_017656145.1 Bacillota bacterium
GCTCACATGCGTGCCCGTGCTCAGTCCCGGCGCCCCAAGCCGTTCAAACTCCACGCGGGCCGGTTGCTCGATGAGGTCTCGCGGCGTTTGCTCGAGCTGTGGTCACCGGATGAGATCTCGAACAGGCTCAAGGCCAGCGCTCAACGACGGCGACCGGACTGCTCGGAGCGATCGCGGCAGCACTCCCTCGCCGACTACGCAAAGGCTGGATCGTGACACCCGGGCTGAGCGGCGTGTGCGGCCCGTCGGGTCTAGTATCAGCCATTGATGATGACGCCTGGCAAGAGACCTTCGACACGTCCTCTCTTGCACGGTGCTCCATCTCCGGCTAGCAAGATGGCACCGGGCGGTTTCTGCCGGAATCGTTGTGGATTGATGGGATGCGCGTTGCGGTGACTGCCACGACGATGTTCGACAAGATCTGGGGCCGCCACCTGGTGGAGACTCTCGACGACGGCGCGGACCTCATCTATGTCGACTTGCACCTCGTCCAGGAGGTCTCCAGCCCGCAGGCATTCGAGGGGCTGCGACTCGCCGCCCGCGAAGTGCGCCGTCCTGATCTCACCTTGGCCGTCATGGACCACAACATCCCGACAACCGACCGCAGTGGCCCGATCACCGACGAACTCAGCAAGAGGCAAGTTGGAGCCCTTCGCAGGAACGCTGAGGAGGCAGGCATACCGCTGTACGACATCAATGACAGCAGGCAGGGAATCGCCCACATCGTCGCGCCTGAGCGGGGACTGACACAACCCGGCATGACGATCGTGTGCGGCGATAGCCACACATCCACCCACGGAGCATTCGGGGCCGTGGCTTTTGGTATTGGCACGAGCGAAGTCGAACAAGTCCTGGCGACTCAATGCATCCGGCAGGTCAGGCCGCGCACGATGTCCATCGAGGTTGATGGCGTTCTCGGAGAGGGCGTCACGGCAAAGGATCTGATCCTCTCGATCATCGCTCAGACCGGTGTGGCCGGCGCGATTGGGCACACCATCGAGTACCGGGGATCGACGGTGGCGGGCCTGTCAATGGAAGAGCGGATGACAGTCTGCAACATGAGTATTGAGGCGGGTGCTCGTGCGGGCATGATCGCCCCGGACGACACCACCTTTGACTATCTCGCCGGCCGACCTGCTGCGCCTCGGGGTGCTGATTGGGAAAGCGCGCTGATCGACTGGCGAGGGCTATCGACGGATCCTGATGCGATATTCGATCAGTCGATCACGATCGCAGCCGATGCCGTCGAGCCAACAGTCACCTGGGGTACAACACCGGCTATGAGTGCCGCTATTGGCGGACATGTCCCCCGAGCCGAGGATGCGGACGACCCTGAATCGGCGCGCCGCGCCCTGGAATACATGGCCCTTAAAGGTGGGGAGGCCCTCGTCGACATTCCAATTGACCGCGTCTTCATCGGGTCTTGCACCAACGCCCGGATCTCGGATCTGCGGGACGCTGCGCAGATGATTGGAGGCCGCCAGGTCCACCCGCGTGTCCGCGCCATGGTGGTGCCTGGCTCCTATCCGGTGATGCGCCAGGCCGAGGCCGAGGGCCTCGATCGGGTCTTCCGCGACGCCGGTTTCGAGTGGCGAGAGCCGGGATGCTCGATGTGTGTCGCGATGAACGACGATG
>JACDOI010000099.1 GCA_017656145.1 Bacillota bacterium
AATAAGAAAATAGATGTATTAGAATGGTTAAATAAACAAGAAAAACCGAATAATACCTGGAAAGAAATTATTGAAAATTTTAAAATGAAAATATGCGATTTAGACTTAATTTTCCAAAAAGGTTTAATTGAAGGTGTAGTTGACATTATGATTCAATATCTTCAATCATTCAGCTCAAATGATGTTATAAGATGTTATGAACAGAAGAAAAATGTATTTTATGTATTCAATGGTTCATGGGAAATTTTAAATAAAAGGGGTTTTGAAAATAGTTACAAAGCTATCTATCAAAAAATTCTAAGTTCGTTTGAAGAATATAAAAATTTGAATGAAAACAAAATGAATGATGATGAATTTCAAATAGAATTTAATAACAATTTTGTGAAAATTCTCTGTGTTCAGACCCCATTTGAATCACAAAGTGTTCGTATTAAAAATAAGATATTCGATGAATTAAAAGAGAATTTTAAATCAATAATTGAATTAGAAATTTAAAATATATAATTATTATAAATAGTTATGGACTTTCAGCATTGGACAAATTATTATATTTTTGAAAAAGCTACAGCTATATTTATATTTATGTTAATTATTTCAGGAAATTTTTTAGCTGAGTTATTTCCTTGTAGAATACAAAAAATGTTAAAAGAAAATATATATGTAAAACATTTTGTGGGATTTTTAACACTATTTTTCTTTGGCGTATTAACGATACCAGATTTGGCCAATATTGGTGGAATTATTAATTCTTTTCTATTGTATTTTATTTTCGTAATTACAGCTAATGTAGATTATAAAATTTGGATTACATTATTTGTGTTATATGCTATTATGTATCTTCTTCATTTAATTAAACAAGATTACAATAAAATTAAAGATGGAACCAAAAAAATGCATACAAATAATGAAGTTACGATTTTTAACAAAATAAACATTGAACAGATAAATAAGATTCAAACAATAGCTATTACCCTAATAACTATACTTACAATTGTAGGATTTATAATTTATATGGGTGAGAAAAAATTAGAATATGGAAACAAATTCAAATATTCAATATTTTTAACAGGCAAAACAAATTGTAAATACAACTCACCAAGACATAGTTTATATGAGAAAATAGTAGCCTCATTCAGGTAAATTGTCAAAAAATAAGTTTTAAAAAAAAATTGAAGTTCATTTCTTAGAATAAGTAAAAGATATCATTAAAAGTTCAAAGCAACTAAAGTTCTACAACAATGTCATCTTACTCAGTTTTCATTCCCCGTGTATTCACCAATATTGGTGAGGAGCGTATTAGCTCAATCTTTAACCATCTTTCCATTGGAGATGTTAATCGTGTTGATTTGATTCGCAAGACAGGTAAGAATGGCGATAATTACAACATGGCCTTTGTTCATTTCAATCATCTTTACGACTCTCCTAGTGCGGAAGCCTTCAAGAGAGATGTGGAAGATACGGAAAAGAAGGCCAAGATTGTCTACGATGACCCTTGGTTTTGGTTGGTCTTGCCATTTGAAGAGAAGGAGAAGCCTGTTCAGACACTGAATAACACTCTTTCCTTTAATGCTCAGTCATTTGTTCCACAGCATATGCCTCAGGGTATG
>JACDOI010000091.1 GCA_017656145.1 Bacillota bacterium
ATCGGCGAATCACTCACCCCACTGCTTCATTGAGAATGGCTATGTGCAAGGGGAGATCGAGTTCTTAGGAGAGAATGAAATAAAAGCTGCAGGGATCCAAGGGAAACCTGGCTTGGTTGCTAAGGGGTTTAAGCAGTCCGAGATTCTGCCAACGTTTACGCAAAGGACCTGCGAGTGGGTGACAAAACATGTTGAAACAAATCCAGACCAACCATTTTTCGTCTATATGCCACTGAACTCACCACATTCGCCCATTGTTCCAAGTGCGAAGTTCAAAGGGAAGAGTGGCCTGAGTCCGCATGGTGATTTTTGTATGGAAACCGACTGGGCGGTTGGTGAAGTGATGAATACGGTCGACCGGCTAGGTATCACGGATAACACCATCATCATCTTCACAGCAGATAATGGATCATCACCGCAGGCTAAGTTTGAGCCGATGCAGGCGCAGGGTCATTATCCGAGTTTTATCTATCGCGGGCTTAAGGGAATGACGTGGGAAGGTGGGCATCGCGTGCCCTTTATCGTCAGATGGCCTGTCGTCGTGAAAGGCGGTACCGTCTCGGAACAATTGATCTGCACGACTGACCTCATGGCAACCATAGCCGAAGTGAACGGTGTGACACTGGCCAACAACGTAGGCGAAGATAGCGTAAGTTTTTTACCAGCGCTGAAGGGGGAAAACGTTTCGGATAGTGGAAAGCGTGGCGTGGTACATCATTCAGATTCTGGTGTTTTCGCAATGCGTAGTGGAAAATGGAAGGTCCTGCTTGATGACGTGGGTGGATCTCGGCGAAGCAATCCCAAGGACAGACCGGTCATCGATAGTGCGGACATCATACTTTTCGATATGGAGAACGATGAACGTGAGACCAAGAACCTGTCTCAAAAGTATCCTGAAGTAGTTGAAGCCATGAAAAAAAAGCTGGCGGACTACGTGAACAATGGTCGCAGTACACCGGGCGTGCCGGTTCTCAATGACACGGGTGGAAAATCGTGGGCAGAGCTTTGGCCATTGAAGGACTATTTGAACGAAGTCTCGCTTGCTGAGATGGGAACCAGTACACCCGAAAAAGTGAAACCTCAACAGAAAAAAGAACAAGCCAAACTTGAGGAACAGCGTCCCACCACAGAGGAAGTAAAAGCAGCCAGAAAGGCTGCCCGCAAAGCCCGAAAGGCCAATGCGAGTAATTCGAAATAGAAAAACGAAAGAAGCCGAAAATATTTTAAGAAGTGACCAGTGAATTGAGAGACATTATTCTGCTCGACTGGCTTAACTTAAAAGAGGCCGTGAACATCAGCCCCAAGTCGAAGTGACCGCTGTCATCGTAGGCCGGGGCAGAAAATATAGAACGATGGCATGTATCTTTTTGCTCTCAAACCATGTCCAGAACCAACATCTTTGACATGTATAAAAATATTACCGAGGTACTCATACATAATTACGTTCTCTTTTGTTGGGTCTGTCGACAATTGAGCCGTAGATGCTTAGCAGGTATAGCTCACAATACGAGCGGCAACGATCACAATCCAAACTCGCTACGCAGAGGAACTACATTATGATGAGGTGGTTGAATTTCATTCT
>JACDOI010000108.1 GCA_017656145.1 Bacillota bacterium
CTTGTTCGTGCAGTATTCGCTTGCGGTACTCACAAAAATCACGATATGCCTCGATCTCATGTTTCAGCTCTCTGACCACGAGTTCGATCATGATGGCGTCGTCCAGAAATCCCAGCCCTGGAATACTGTCCGGGATCAGATCTTCGGGTTCCGCGAAGTAGGCAAGGGCATTGAGTACCCGGGTTGCCTCTTGATGCGGTAGCCGCCACTCGAGGTCCGATAGCATGCTGATCATCAGTTTGAGCTTGTGCATTCGATCGACGATAAAACCGGGTGCGCTCGATATCTCTGCGCTCGCCAGCAGTTCTTCTGCTGCGGCTACGATATCTTCCGGAGGCAGGCGTGAAGCGGCTTGCCTGGCTTCTTCCATAATCAGCCGAAAGTGCTTCAGGTCGTGATCGTCAAGCTCAAATGAGATACGCAGTGGCAAACCTAAGCTCCTTCAGGTCGGGCAGCGCAGATTATCATGAAGGTAATTGCGAAGGTAATTGCGAAGGTAATTGCGAAGGAATTTACTTGCTGAAGCGTTTGTTCCAGTTCTTGGAGCGATCGAAGCCGCCTGTGTTGTAGGGATCGATACCCTTTTCTTCCCCGGAGTCGACCAGCGAGTCGTTCAGAATTTTCAGGGTCTCGTGTGTGCCGGTGTCTTCCCGGACGTATTTATTCCGGATGAGCACGTTCTTGCCGGGCCCTGCATCTTCAATTCTGCCTGCAAGCGGTGGTTCGCTTCGTACGGA
Organism: Bacillota bacterium; assembly: GCA_017656145.1. GTDB lineage: Bacteria > Bacillota > Limnochordia > Limnochordales > ZCTH02-B6 > JACDOI01. The sequence continues at coordinate 738 of JACDOI010000108.1, forward strand.
TGGCTCGACGGGCCTTGTTGCGGCACGCTTTTTCGGGCGCGGGGAGACGTGTGCGCCGGTGCGTCGAATATCACTCGGCGGAGACGCTTCCTCGTCTGAAAAGCGATCTTTCAGCCAGTCTTTCAGTCTCTGCATCATTTCTTTAGTGCCATTAAGTATTTTCTGTCAGGTGAACACAGTTTTGCCATCAAAGGCTATTTTAGCGCTTGTAGTGCCGCGAAATAGAATAACTTTCGGTAAATGTGATGCAGTTCACATTCTGTCGGAGCTACAGTAGAAACCGGGGTAATTGCGCTTAACGGCCGATAAACCGCCAGGCGAATACCGTCAGTCGCAAGCATTGCCAGCCAAGGTAGGGGGAGAGGACCAGAAACCAGGCAACGATATCTCCCTGCCTGATTTTGTCGCCCAGTAAGCCGAAGAATTCAGCATAGCCGACGCCTCCATACGTGCCAAAGACGGACTGGCCGACGAAATAGACCATGATCGGCAGGATCGCCAGGCCCAGGAAAAGCAGCCCGGTAAACAACGCTATTTCTTTGCTGGCGAGTTGCCTGAGTTCAGACGGATTGCTTGTGGTGTTCACTGCGGCCCTTTGAGAGCAATGGCGGTAATTGAGACCGCTATCGTTGCCTACCTCAGGTAGCAGGTCAAGGCGGCTCTCAGGCTAGGACTCAGACGATCCGGAGCGACGTCGCCGGTAGACGGAAATTCCCAGGTGCATGCAGGCTGCCGAGAACAGCAGGTAATGAGGCAACACCCAGAACCATTCGCTGATATACAAGGTGGCGAAGAACGCCGCGAACCCGGATGTTAGATAGAAGTAGGGGAG
>JACDOI010000090.1 GCA_017656145.1 Bacillota bacterium
CGCTGCCGCTGCCTGCGGGCGCGACCGGGACGTTTATCGGCTCCGCCTCGTCCTCGGGGGCGTGCGTGCTCGCAGGAGTGGTGCTCGTGCCGCCGCTGACCGGGATCGCGGCCGTCGCCGCGGCTCCGGTGACGAGCAAACGCAACGCCTCTGCCACTACCTCGCTCGGCTCGCGCGCCGAGTCGCTGGCGAACTGTTCCACACGAGTCCACAGCCTTTCCGGCAGGACGATGTTCTGCTCAGCGAAGCCAGGAAGAGATTTTGGCCCTGTTGCCAACGGCTTTTCTCCAGGGTTGCGATATGCGGACGCGGCCAGGTCGGGAGGGCAGTACACTCCGCTCTCAGCGCTGAGCGTCACGCACCCTCCTCCAGGTGGGTCCATGGTACCGCCCTACACGAGACACTTCGGAGCCAAAAATGGCATTCCAAGCCATTTTTGGATATCTATAGTCATCATTGCCCTCTCCTGCTGTTCTTCAGTGCCAAAGAACCAGGTCCTCGGCAGCCCCGACGAGGTGCTGAGAGTTGCTGTCGAGGCTGCGCTCGCGGGGGTATCGTCACCCGGGGGGGGTGGGGGGTGGCCTATTGGTGGGGTCGGGGGGGCGGCGGGGCCCGGCCCGGGGGGGGGAGCGGGGGGGCCGGCCAGGTCGACGGCGTTCGGGGAATCGTGAACCGACTGCGCGTGCTCGGCCAGTAGACTGTTCTGCGATCAGGTCGTCATGCGAGCCGACCCGGGCAGAGAATCAGATCGACCTCGGGCCGTCAGAAGCCCTTCAGGTACTGAACGACCAGCAGCAGCAACATCACCGCCACGGTGCGCATCTCGCGATTGCGCCGACTCTTCTCATGCGAGAATCCTGCCGGCTGCTGGCCGGAGTCGTGCCAGGGCTCACTGCGGCGTGGCCTCGGGATCAGGCGCGGCACTTCGTCCATGTACTCGAGGTACTCGGCTCCGAACAGCGATTGCAGTCGCAGTTCCTCCACGTACATCGCGGGCAGATAGAAGCCGCCGTACAGAGTCACGAACGCAGCGAACCACAGCCACTGGTGCTGTGTGAGGACCACCAGCCCGAGGCCGATCAGCAAGCTGCCCAGATAAAGGGGGTGTCGCACGATGCTGTAGGGGCCGTCGCGGGTCAGCTCCTCGTTGCGCACAAGGTGGCCGCAGGCCCAGACGCGAATCGACTCGCCAGCTGCTACCAGCACAGCCCCATACCAAAAGGTCTGGGCAGACGGGCGGCTGAACGCGACGTAAGCGAGCGCGAAGATGATGCCTACGTGTACGCGGTGATGGGCGGCCCACGCGCGCCAGCGTGCGGTCAGAGGCATCGGTTACCTTTCAACGCCTTCGCAGGTCTCGAGGCGCGCGATCGCAGCGCGGACGATCTCGTCCGGGCTGATGGAGTCCAAGCATTCGTTGGTGCCCAGCGGGCAAGTGCGACGGTGACAGTGCGAGCACTCGAGCCGTCGTACGACGACTTGATCGGCGGGATCCACCGGTCCCAGACGCGCAGGATCCGTCGGGCCGAAGAGCGCAACCACTGGCGTCCCAC
>JACDOI010000092.1 GCA_017656145.1 Bacillota bacterium
AACTTATGAAAGAAAGAATTCTTGCTGCTATTGATGATGGTGTAGAAGCTACTGAAATTAATGAAGTAGTTACTCTTCCAGAGTTCAAAGATAAAGCTCTTTATGATGTTCTAAACTCGAACAATGTATCTAGATCATTTGACGAAATGGAGATGTTAGACTAAGTCTAACTCTCAATATATAGCTTAGGATTTTCCTAAGTTATACTCTCTACATGTAGACCTAACTACTTAATACTTCTTTTTCTAACTTATAAAGCTCATATCTAATATACTTAAAGTTTTCACTATACTCTATATTATCAAGCTTATACAATTCCTCTAATACTCTTGAAGACTCTTGTGCACGTTTAAAGTTAGCGATGATTATGCTAGTTACTCCACTGCGATTTAGTTCACTTTTAATACTAGAACGAAGTACATCATTATCTGTATCTCTATATGAAAGTAGTTCTTGTGTTTCTTTTACTTGTGAGAGGTGACGAAGTTCTTTTAGTTTTGAAGATAGTTCTTTATTATTATCACGATAACGAAGTATATCCTCAACAACTCTAATACCTTCTTTTAGACGATTTAGATTAGCATCAATAACCCGAAAAAGTTCGGGATTGATTGATGATTCTGACTTATTAGTCATCATTTCCAAATATACCAAATAGGTGAAGAAGTGCTGTAAATATATTTAAAAAATCTAAGTAAAGAGCGATTGCTCCATCAATTGGAGTTTCATATGCACCTTTGATAATGTTCTGAGTATCATATGTAACAAGAATACTAAATAATACAACTATAGCACCTGATAAAATGATAGAGATTAGTGGACTACCCATAAAAATATTGATAATAGAAAATCCAATGATAACTATAAGAGCAATCATAAGTGGTTTTCCGTATCCAGAAAAGTCTTTAGTTGTCTTGATAGCATAAAAGCTCATTGCCCCAAAAATAACAGATGTCATTGCAAAGGCATTACCAACGATTGTTCCACCCCCACTCATTCCAAGTGTACGTGAAAGTAAAGGTGCTAGCATTAATCCTGTCATAAATACGAAACCAAACATAACAACAAGGTTAATACCAGGTTTATTTTTTACAAATTGTAAACCAATTAAAAGTCCAATCTCTAATATAAATAGTGGAAAAAAGTTTGCTGCGATAGTCCCAGCCATTGGAACACCAACATAAGCACCAACTGCTCCCGCCATCATAGATGCAGCAAATAGTTTATAAGTCTCTTTAACAAAAGAGATTATTTGTGAATCACTTTTTACGCTATTACCAGTATAAGAGTTAGCATTTCCTCTTGCATAATCACGATCATATAGTCCCATAGTTATCCTTTGTATATGTATAGCATTAATTTACTATACTATTTTGTATATATACAGTCTATATATAAAGAGTTAATAAATAGCAACATTACTTATATTAATATTGATTAGGAAGACTTAGAACAAATAAAAAAGAGTAAAAAACATTAAAAAATTCCCACTAAAAAAAGAATATATAAATTCTTTTAAAATACTATTGAGTTCTAAGCGATACTTGT
>JACDOI010000098.1 GCA_017656145.1 Bacillota bacterium
TCGCTGCTCGTCCACGCTCCGAGGCTTTCGCCGAACACCAGGACCTTCGGACGATCTTCGGGTGCACGTCCTTCAAGACGCTGCTTGACACCCCACAGAAGCAACCGGAACTGGGATCTCCCGAGCGCGACCTTCTGGACGCTCAGGAAGGAAGGGAATTTCCCATACTGGATGCAGACGGACGCGATGTTTCCCCTTGAAAGCAGTTCGGCGGATTCGATGAACGTTTGGTCGATCCAGCCCGTTCCGGTCGGAGAGGCGAGAACGATGTAATCGCGGTCGAACGCGCCGAGACGCTCCATCTCGCTGAGCGCCATCTCAGCCCTTCCGGTCGGATACATGGGCTCAGAGTTGTATCCGATGAACACGCGGATCGGATGCTGCGCACCAGATTCACCCATCGCTTCATCGATGTACTCCGGCGTGAGAACGTCCGTGACGAACCTGCGCCCCTGCTGACCGAGATCGGCATACGGCGAGATGCTGGCCGCGCTGCCCGACTACCCGGACTCCATCCCGGCCACCATGGAGATCGCCGGTCGCTGCAGTGGCCTGGACCTGCCGCTCGGCGACATCAAGCTGCCGGTGTTCCCCGTGCCCACCGGCGAGTCGGACGACGTGTACCTGGAGCGGCTATGCCGTGAGGGCCTGGACCGGCGCTACAGCGAGGGCAACTGGCCGGCCGAGGCCGAGGACCGCCTGCGCTTCGAACTGGACACCATCAAGGAGATGGGGTTCTCCTCGTATTTCCTGATCGTGTGGGACTACATCAAGTGGTCCCGCGACAACGGCGTGGCGGTGGGGCCGGGCCGTGGTTCGGCCGCCGGGTCGCTGGTGGCGTTCTCGCTCCGCATCACGGACCTCGACCCCCTTGAACACGGCCTGCTGTTCGAGCGCTTTCTGAACCCGGGCCGCAAGTCCATGCCCGACATCGACACCGACTTCTCGGTGGGTGGCCGTGATCGCGTGGTGGCGTACGTCACCCAGAAGTACGGCGCTGACGCAGTGGCGCGAATTGGCACCTTCGGCAAGCTGCTGGCGCGCGCCGTGGTGCGCGATTCAGGTCGCGTGCTGGGTGTCTCCTACGGCCAGGTGGACCGCATCGCCAAGTTGGTGCCCGACAGGCTGGGCATCAAGCTGGACGAGGCCGCCGCACCGGGCGGCGAACTCGCGTCCGCGATGGAGAGCGACGAGGCGGCGCGCCGCATCGTGGAGGTCGCGCGTCCGCTGGAGGGCCTGGTGCGCAACGAGGGCGTGCACGCCGCCGGCGTCGTCATCGCGCCGGGCGCGGTGACCGACTACCTGCCGGTGCGCGTGGACGACCAGGGGGCCGTGGTCACCCAGGTTCCCGACCACGACGTCGAGGCGCTCGGCCTGCTGAAGATGGACTTCCTGGGCCTGCGCAACCTGGACATCATCCAGGACGCCCTGCGGCTGGTGCGCGACACCACGGGTGAGGACCTCGATATCGAGGCCGTCCCCATGGACGATGTGCCCACCTACCGCATGCTGGCCCGCGGCGACGCGCTGGGGGTGTTCCAGTTCGAG
>JACDOI010000089.1 GCA_017656145.1 Bacillota bacterium
ATTGCATCGCATAAGGTCACCTGTTGAATAATCATACCGCCATCGGAGGGCGGGTATATGGTAAAGAAGTACAACTCAATTCTAGTGGCAGGATTAGTAGTAGTCAGCACAATTCTCGCAGGCTGCAACAGATCGCTCAATTCCATCGCGCCAGTCGCACCACCTCGCGCGCTGCCATCTACACCTGCAGAACCGGTATTATCCAATCAATTGCCGCCGGTTAATTCCGGCCAGCAGCCGCCAGAAAATCAATCGGTTGCAAATGCGCCAACCACCCCTGAAAACCAGCAAAACGTTCAGGTGGCAAATGTCGCGACAAATCCAAACCAGCCCACTTCAACATTGAAAATATCGCGGGAAGCACTGGCAGGTTCCTGGCAGGTTCCAACCGACGGACTTGATTGTCGTATCATTCTGGCCTTTACCAAATGGTCAGGTGGATACCGCGCTGCCACCCGCAAATGTATTTCTCCCGAGATTCAGGCGATCAATGCCTGGGATGTAAAAGACCAGACAGTGGTACTGGTGGATCAGTCCGGCAATGAAGTCGCTCGCCTGTTCGCCAGTCAGTCCGGACGATATGATGGTCGAACCACCAGTGGTGAAGCGGTCAGTTTTGTTCGATAGTTCAGGCTTTAGAGCGTGTCGCGCCCAATAGGATGACGGATCAATAAAAAGGCTTTACCCGTTTGCCCAACGAACTTGATCTCCTGGGGCCCGTAAGACGGGTCTATGACGAGCACCTGTTATCTGGTAATTTTCAACATGATCCAGCCCAGATTGAACTGGTTACCCTGCTTGACCGGTTAATTATCAAACTTGATACGAAGCGGCTCTCTTCAAAATCCAGTTCCCTGGGTTGGTTGTTTGGCAAAAAATCTGTCGAAAATCCTGGCAAGGACGGAATTTATATCTGGGGAGGAGTAGGCCGGGGCAAATCATTTCTCATGGACATATTTTTTGCAGCGGTCAATTTTGGTCCAAAACGGCGGGTACATTTCCACGACTTCATGCAGGAAGCCCACCAACTCATTCACGAGCAAAGACAACAATACGCTTCCGGCGAGACAAAACACAAAGATCCGGTAATCCCTGTTGGAAAAAAACTGGCCGCCAAATCCAAATTACTTTGTTTCGATGAATTTTCAGTATCAGACATTACAGACGCCATGCTTTTGGGGCGCCTGTTCAAAATTTTGTTTGACGAAGGTACAACCATTGTCGCGACCTCGAATATCAAGCCACAGGATTTGTATTTTAACGGCTTGAACCGGCAATTATTTTTACCCTTTATCGATTTGCTGCTATTCAGAATGGACGTCCATGAGTTAATCTCAATCACCGATTATCGCCTTTCCAAACTGCCAAATGACAAGCTCTATTCCCATCCATTGGGCCCACAGGCGAACCAGACCATGAATCAGGTTTGGGATTTGCTGACCGATTATGGCCAACCCATAGCGGACACCATTAAATTGAAAGGACGCCAAATTAACGTCCAGCG